>DATJYT010000301.1:0-14666 GCA_035499475.1 Xanthobacteraceae bacterium
ATGCCGCCCGCCACGCGGGGCGGGTTCGTCGCGTTCGCCATGAATCGCAGACAACGGCGAGCCGTTCACAAGAAGCAGGAGGCGCTGCGTCCGCGGCATGCGCCTGCGTTCGTCATTCAAGCCGACATCGACTCGCTGTTCGCCGCAGCGGTGCGCCACGATCGCAACGGCGCGGTGCATGAAGCCGAACACGCCTGCCGCCGGATCCTTGCCAGCAATCCGAAACACGTGCCGAGCATCGTGCTCCTCGCCAGTATCGCCCAAAGCGCCGGGCGCAATCAGGCGGCAATGCGGCTCTTGCGGGACGCGCTCGCGGCAGACGATTGCAACCCGGCTGCGCACGACGCCATCGCGACGGCGTTTCAGGCTTCGGGACGGCGCGATGATGCCGTGCGGCATTACACGACGGCGATTGCTTGCGGACTGGACGACGTCGAAGGGCTCGTCAAAGGCGCGCCCATCATCGGTGCCGCTCTTGCGCGCCTGCGCAACGCATGGCCGCGGCGCCTGACGCTCGAGGAACTGACCGGGCCGGGCGGCTTTGCCGCCGTCGCGCGTGAAGCCTTGCTGATCGCTCTGCTGCAATCGCGGCCGGTTCGCGATGTCGCGCTCGAGCGCTTCTTGACCGCGTTGCGGCACGCCTTGCTCCGTCGGGCGACGGCGGCGACGGCGGCGGCTTTTTCCGATGACGAGATCGGCTTCTGCTGTGCGCTGGCACGGCAATGTTACATCAACGAATACGCCTTCGCCGTCGGCAGCGCCGAGGTCGAAGAGGCGGAGCACCTTCGCCAGCAGGTGATGGCCACGATGCGGAGCGGCGCAGACATCGATCCGCTGCCATTGAGCGTGCTCGCCTGTTATGTCCCGCTGCACAGTCTCACGGCGCCGATTAACGGACGCTGCTCTCCGGCGTCGATCGACGCGCTGATCACCCAGCAGGTGCGGGAGCATCAACAGGAGGCTGACGATCGCGACATCATTGCCGCAGTGACGCCTATCGAGGACGCCGTCTCGCTCGCGGTCCGGCAGCAATATGAGGAAAATCCTTATCCGCGCTGGACGGTCGCGACGCCGACCAGGCCGGCAACGATCGACGGCTATATCGGCCGCGAGCTTCCATTCGCGGTCATGGCGCCGATACGCAACGCCCGCACGCTCGACATTCTCGTCGCCGGCTGCGGCACCGGAAAGCATCCGATCGAACTGGCGCAGACATTTCCCGACGCGCGCCTGTTGGCCGTCGATCTGAGCAAAGCCAGCCTCGCCTATGCCCGCCGCAAGACGCGCGAGGCCGGGATCGGCAACATCGAATACGCCCAGGCGGACATTCTCGCTCTGCCGTCCATCGCACGCTCATTCGATGTCATCGAGGCCGCCGGGGTCCTGCACCATCTCGCCGATCCGTTCGCCGGCTGGCGCGCGCTGCTCGCGATGCTCCGGCCCAACGGCCTGATGGGGATCGGCCTTTACAGCGAGACCGCGCGGCGGCCCTTGACGGCGCTGCGGGCCGAGATCGCCGCGCGCGGACTGCAGCCGACCGCGCATGACATTCGTGCATTTCGGCAGGAGCTGATCAGCCAATTCAAGGCGCCGCAGACCGAGGATTTCTTCTGCATCAGCGGATGCCGCGACCTGTTGTTCAACGTCATGGAACATCGCTTCACCATTGCGCGGATCAAATCCTTCATCGACGGCAGCGGATTGAGGTTTCTCGGATTCGCCGTGCCTGCCGCTGTCGAAGCGCAATTCCGCCAGCACCATCCCGACCCGTCGGCGCTGGTCGATCTCGCTCTTTGGGACGCATACGAGTCTTCCCATCCGCACACCTTCATCACGATGTACAAATTCTGGGTGCAGAAGGCGAACGGCTGAACCCGTCCGTCAGATCACACCGTCACTTCTTGGTCGCGATCGTGATGCCGCTGAAGACAAGTCCATAGCCGATGGCGTGGTAAAGCTCGAAGCGCTCGCCGAGCAGCAGAATCGCCAGCACCGACCCGAACACCGGCACCAGGTGGATGAACGGCGCCGCGCGATTGGCGCCGATCAGGTCGATGCCGCGATTGAGGAACAGGTAGCCGAGCAGCGACGGAAAGATGCAGATAAAGGCGAAGCTCGCGACGCTTTCGGCATCGAAGATCATGGTCCGGCCGCCGGCGATCTCCCAGACAACTGCCGGCAGCAGAAACAAGGCGCCGCCGCCCATGCCCACGGCCAGGAACGAGAACGGATGGATCGCGGGCCGCTTGCGCAGGAAGGCCGCATAGAAACCGTAGATGACGAGCGCGATCAGAAAGCAGACGTCGCCGCGGTTGAACTCGATCCCCAGCAGCACGGCGAGGCTGCCGTGGCAGACGATGACCAGGACGCCCGACAGCGAAACGCAGATGCCGCCGGCCTGCCGCAGCGTCAGCTTTTCGCCGAACAGCGCGAAGGTCCACATCGCCACGAACAACGGCGCCACCGATTGCAGCAGCAGCCCGTTGATCGCCGTCGTATACTGGAGGCCGTAATAGGCGAGCGTGTTGTAGACGGAGAAGCCGGTGAACGCGAGCACCGATAACACGCCGATCTGCTTGCGGATGACCGGCCAATCGCGCGCCAGATGAGCTGCGGCAAACGGCAGCAGGATCGCGAACGCGCCGCCCCAGCGGATGAAAGCGAGCGTGATCGGTGGAACGTGCCCGGCAATGAAACGGCCGAGGACGGTATTGCCCGCCCAGAACAGCGAGGTCAGTGACAGAAGTAGATAGGGTTGGTCGAACAACCAGCCGCCCACGCGGGACAGTCGTTCGGCGCGCGCCACCGGCATGACGCTCCTCCTTATGCCATTCGATGGCGTGGCAGAGGAGCTATCGCGGACGGCGACGCCCGACCAGTGCCTGGCCCGCATGACTGGCTTGGCGGGGCGGCCCTGCGACAATCGGTTCCTGCCCCGAGATCGGGCCGACCGAATGCCGCAGCATCCTCCATCGACCGCGCAAGCCGTCGGAATTTGCTGCAAAACCAATAATTTGATCGGCGTCGCCGCCAGCCCAGGGGCGCCGCTTTTCCTTGCTTCGGGCGACGTCATCCATTATCCGGGACAGTCGGCTGCGGCCGGTATCCGATCCATGTGAGTTTTGGTCGGCCTGTCGGGGACACCTCCTCATGGCGAATGTTGTCGTGGTCGGCTCCCAGTGGGGAGACGAAGGCAAAGGGAAGATCGTCGATTGGCTGTCGGAGCAGGCCGACATCGTCGTGCGCTTCCAAGGCGGCCACAATGCCGGCCACACGCTGGTGATCGACGGCACCACCTACAAGCTTTCGCTGCTGCCCTCGGGTGTCGTGCGTCCGGGCAAGCTGTCGGTCATCGGCAACGGCGTCGTGCTCGATCCGCATGCGCTCATCAACGAGATCGCCACGCTCAAGAAGCAGGGCATCACCGTCACCCCGGAGAACCTGCGCATCGCCGAGAACACGCCGCTGATCCTGCCGCTGCACCAGGAACTCGACGTGGCGCGCGAACGCGCGTCGGGCAAAGGCGCCATCGGCACCACCGGCCGCGGCATCGGGCCCGCCTACGAGGACAAAGTCGGCCGGCGCGCGATCCGGCTGATGGACCTCGCCGACCTGCAGATGCTCAACGGCAAGCTCGAGCGGCTGCTCGCCCATCACAACGCGCTGCGGCGGGGCCTTGGCATGAGCGAGGTCGCGCCACGTACGCTCTACGATGAGCTGGCAGGGGTCGCGCCGCAGGTGCTGCCGTATATGGATTCGGTCTGGTCGCTGCTCGACGAGCGGCGCCGCGAAGGCAAGCGGATCCTGTTCGAGGGCGCGCAGGGCGCGCTACTCGACATCGACCACGGTACCTATCCGTTCGTGACATCGTCGAACACGGTCGCGGCGCAGGCAGCGACCGGCTCCGGCCTCGGTCCGAACGCAATCGGCTACGTGCTCGGCATCTGCAAGGCCTACACCACCCGCGTCGGCTCCGGACCATTTCCGACCGAGCAGCTCAACGACATCGGCAAGACGCTCGGCGAGCGCGGCAAGGAGTTCGGCGTCGTCACCGGCCGGCCGCGGCGGTGCGGCTGGTTCGATGCGGTGCTGGTGCGGCAGACGGTGCGCACCAGCGGCATTCGCGGCCTTGCCCTCACCAAGCTCGACATTCTCGACGGTTTCGAGGAAATCAAAGTCTGCACCGGCTATCGTCTGGACGGCCGCGAGATCGACTATCTGCCCGCGAGCGAACACGCCCAGGCGCTGGTCGAGCCCGTATATGAGACGATCGCGGGCTGGCAGGAGCGTACGGCGCGGGCGCGCTCGTGGGCCGACTTGCCCGCGCAGGCGATCAAATATGTCCGTCGGGTCGAGGAACTGGTCGGCTGTTCCGTCGCCGTGCTCTCGACCAGCCCGGAACGGGAAGACACGATCCTGGTGCAGAACCCGTTCGAGACCTGAGCCGAGATGAAATTCAACAGCACCCGGCGTAAGCTGCCCCAATGACCGACTACCAGCCACTCATCGCCCGCGCGGTCGAAAGCCTCGGCAAGAGCACTGGCGAAGCACGCCGTGGGCTCTATGAACGGGCGCGCGCGGCGCTGGTCGCGCAGCTTCGCGCCGTGGATCCGCCGCTCTCGGAGTCGGACATCACCAAAGAGCGCCTGTCGCTCGAAGAGGCCATTCGTAAGGTCGAGGCCGAAGCGGCGCGCAAGTCACGCCTCGATCCACGGACCGAGCCGCGCTTCGAACCGCGGCCGCTCAAGCCGGCCTTTCGGCCGCCTTCGCCGGCGACGCCGACGCCGCCCACGCCTCCGCCACCGGCCCCACCGCGACAAGAGCGCGTTGGACCGCCCGCCGGACCGCCGCCAGGCGGACATGAACCACCTCCGGCGCGGACCAGCGCGCCGCCGCCGGTGCCGAGTCCTGACGAGCTCGGCCTAGCCGACGTACAGCGGCGGCCGCCGCCGTCGAGCGCGCGCGGCCGTCTGCTGAGCGCGCGCATGCCCTCGCTGTCGCAGGAGGGCCTCAAGGGATTCCGTGACGTCGTGCACGAGGTGGACGATCTCGGCACCGCTTCGGCCAAGGCGGTGCAGACGGCGCGCGACACCCGAGAATCCTACGAGCCTGGACCGTCCCTTCCCGCCGAAGCCGCACCTCCGCCGCCCGCGCCGCCGCGCTTCGAGCCGCAACTCGATGCGGACGCGTTGACCGGGGCGGATCTCGACACGCCTCCACGCAGCATCGAGCCGACATTCGATCTCGACGAAGAACATCCATCCTATCCGCCACGGCCGCGTCCGGCCCAGGCCGCGGGCTCGGACGACGAGTTCGAGGCGCAGCGACCGCCGCGCTCTTATCGCGGCATGATCAAAGTCGCGGCCATCGTCGCCATCCTCGGAATTCTGACGGCGGCTTTATCGTTCGAGTGGCCCAAGATCACGCAATTCGTCTCGCAGTTCTCCGCCAAGCGGCCGACCCAGGTGACGCAAGCGCCGGCGACGCAGCCGAAATTCTCCGGGCGCGTGCCCCAGGAGCAGCCGTCGAACCGGACCCCGAACACGGCGGCACCCAGCACGCAGGCGCCGCCGGCCGTGGCGCAGCGCGTCGTGCTCTATGAAGAAGACCCCAACGATCCTCAGGGCAAACGCTTTGTCGGCTCGGCGATCTGGCGGACCGAGACGGTTTCGCCCGGGCCCGGCCTCGCGCCCGAACTCGCGGTGCGTGCCGACATCGAAATTCCGGAGCGGCGAATGACGGTCACCTGGTCGCTTCGCCGCAATACCGATCCGGCGCTGCCGGCGAGCCACACCATCGAGATCATGTTCAACCTGCCGGCCGACTTTCCGGGCGGCGGCATATCCAACGTGCCGGGCGTGCTGATGAAGCAGGCCGAGCAGGCGCGCGGCACGCCGCTGGCCGGCCTCGCCGTCAAGGTGACGACGGGCTTCTTCCTGATCGGTCTGTCGGCCGTGGACGCCGACCAGCAGCGCAACGTGCAACTGCTCAAGGATCGCGAATGGTTCGACGTGCCCATTGTCTATACCAATGGCGGCCGCGCCATTCTGGCGATGGAAAAGGGCCCGCCAGGCGACAAGGCTTTCGCCGACGCCTTCGCGGCGTGGGCAAAGTGAGCGATCGTTAAATGACCTCGGCGAAACCGAAGATATCCGGCACACAGTCGAACGCGCTCGTCGCCTCGGCGCTGCGCACGCTCGACACCGGGCGTGAGGCGGTAGCCGCGCTTGCCGCCGCCATGTGCGACGGCCTCGGCGCCAGCTTCATCGCCGCGGTCGAGATCATTCGCGCCGCGCGCGGCCGCGTCATCGTGACCGGCATGGGCAAGTCGGGCCATGTCGGGCGCAAGATCGCCGCGACGCTCGCTTCGACCGGCACGCCGGCGTTTTTCGTCCACGCCGCCGAGGCGAGCCACGGCGACCTCGGCATGATCACCTCCGACGACGTGATGCTGGTTCTGTCCTGGTCGGGAGAGACCGAGGAGCTGAAGGACCTGATCAACTATTCGCGGCGCTTTGCCATCTCGCTCATCGCCATCACGGTCGAGGCCGACAGCACGCTAGGCAAGGCCGCCGATGTCGTATTGGCGATGCCGCAGGCGCGCGAAGCCTGTCCGCACAATCTCGCACCGACGACGTCCTCGCTGATGCAGCTCGCGCTTGGCGACGCGCTCGCGATCGCGCTCCTCGAAAGCCGGGGTTTTACCGCCGTCGACTTCGGCGTATTTCATCCGCGCGGCAAGCTCGGCGCCGCGCTCCGCTTCGTCCGCGACGTCATGCACGCCGGCGTAGCGGTGCCGCTAATCAAACGCGGCGCGCCGATGTCGGAGGCTATCGTCGAAATGTCGGCCAAGGGCTTCGGCTGCGTGGCGGTGATCGATGCTGACGGCAAGCTGGCTGGCGTCATTACCGACGGCGATCTGCGCCGGCACATGCGCGTCGATCTGTTGCAGGCCCGAGTCGATGACGTGATGACGGCGTCGCCCAAAATCGTCCGCCCCGATCAATTGGCCAGCGAAGCGCTGCAACTGCTCAATTCATCGAAGATCACGGCGCTGTTCGTCGTGGAGCGAGACCGCCCGGTCGGCATCGTGCATTTTCACGATCTGCTGCGCGCCGGCGTGGCATAAATTATTCGGTCGCCGCCAACCGGCTCAGTACAGTCCGCCTTCCGCGACCGAAGGGTCGCCCGGCGCGCGGCCGGTCGGTCGCGGCGCCGACGGAGCGACTTTACCGGTGCTGCCGGCCGGACTGGCCGCATCGTCTTGCTGCTGCTTGTGGGCGATGAATTCCTCATAGCCGGGAGCCCCCGGACGCGGCGGAACGTCGTGGGGCATGCCGCCAGCCCAGTGCGGCCAGTGATCGGCAACGACGGCCGAAACTGAACTGCATGATCCCAGCGCCAAGCCGAGACCGAGGATTATCGGCGCCGCAATGAGCCGCTTGACGATCATGCCGTTTCCACGTTTTCAACCCAGAATGCCGCGCCACATGGGCCGAGTTCGTGGCGGCACTGTGATGAATCTAGGCTTCCCCGCAGCCGGACTGAAGCGTTATCGGACGTGGGCTGTCGCAACCGACGCCAACGGAACATTTAAAGTTCTGGCGTCAAGAAAATCCTAATAACATCGCCGGGCGTGCCATGCGAATGGGTCCGTCGCGTGAGTGGAGGATCGTCCGAATTGACGCCGCGGAAGCAGCACGAGGCGCTGCGATTTTGCGCCATGGCGAAACCGACCGCGTTGCTGCTGATATTTGCGACCATCGCGGCATGCAGCAATATCGCCGTGCCGCAGCAGCAGACGCCCGCTACGACCATGGACCCGGCTTATGGCGCGCTGATCGCCAGCTACATCAAGCGGACATTCAAGACTCTGCCGCCGGTCAACACTTTCGAAATTTCATCGCCGCGCTGGGTGCATGCGACGACCGGATGGAGTTGGCTCGCCTGCGTACGCTTTCGCGACGGCAATGCCTTGCGCACCTACTCGGTTTTCCTCCAAGGCACCGCCGTCACCGACGCGCGCTACGCCGTGGAAACCGACGACTGCCCATCGCAGGCCTATTCTCCGTTCAATCTCGATACCGGCGCGATCGGCTCGACGGCCGTCGAAAAACAAAGCCCGCTTTATTAGAGCGCGACCCGTTGAAGTCTGACCGCGTTCCACGCGTCATGCGCGGGCTTGGCGGCAACAAGTCTACGCCGCCTGTTCCATCATTAGCGCCTGCTCGACTGCCGACAGAACCTGACTTGCCGACAACTCATCGAGGCATTGGCTGCGGCTGTTGATGTGCCGATCGCAGCCCTCAAGCTGGCAGGGCAGGCAAGGCAAGGGATTTTGCACCAGCCAGACGTTACCGCGCCGCTGGATCGTCCCGGCGGCGGCCCATGGCCGCTCAAGGCCGCCGACCGGCCACGGCCCCCAGATGCGAGGGTCGGTCGGACCGAACAGTGCTACGGTCGGCGTGCCGGTAGCAGCCGCGAGGTGCGTGACCGCCGTGTCCGGTCCGACATAGACCCGCGCCGCGCGGATCAATGCCGCGAGCGCCGGCCAATCGGTGCTGCCGTCGAGACGCGTCACCTCACAGCCGCTCCAGACCTCATCGAGATAGTCGCGATCGGCGTTGGCGCCGGTCACCGCAATGCTAAGTCCACGTTCGCGCAGCGCCGTAGCGAGTGCGCGCCATCCGTCAATCGCCCAGCGTTTGAAGCGAAACATCGGCGCGGCATGCACGACGGCGCAGGGCTGCACCGGCATCTCGCTTGCAGGCGGCACTCCGGCCGGTCCAACCACCTCCGTGATCGCCGGAATACCGAGCGCCGCGGCGAGGCTCAGATTGTCGAGAACGCGATGCAGATGCCGGTCGGAGGGGCATGAGCGGCTCAGCACGAAACGCTTGATCGCCGACGACAAACCTGCCGGTTCGAGCAGGCCCGCGCTCTGCCGCCCGGCAACGCAGGCGAGCGTCGTCGGCCGGTCTCCGGTCTGGGTCGAGATCGCCAAATCGTAGCGGCGGCGCAGCCGGCGCAGCAGCGCCAGGCTTTCGCTCGCGCTCGGACGCGGCGGGATGGCGATGACGCGCGCGAGGTCGGGGTTGCCCGCCAGTATCCCTTCGGTCCCGGCAAACACCAGCGCTTCGATCGACGCGTCGGGGAACGCCCGCTTCACGCTGCGAATAAGCGGTGTCGCCAGCAGCACGTCGCCGAGGCGACGCAGCACCACGACAAGCACGCGCGCATGGCTCGGCAGGCGGATCGGATTCATGGCTTGGCCGCGAGCACGGCCGCCTGCGCCAAGTCGCGCTGCCGCAGCACCATACCGCCGGCGACGCCGACGCCGAAGATGTAGATCCAGCCTTGCGTGAAGTCGAACAGGTGCGAATTGACGAGCGACGACACGACGTTCTGGACGACGACGATGAGGCCGATCCAGTCGATGAAGCTGCCGCCGCGAAACAGCATCAGATGTGCAATCCACATCGCGACGAGGATCAGCGCTCCGGCCAGACCGAGCTGGATCGCGACGGCGAAGATTTGATTGTGGGGATTGACCGAAGCGACAGAAGCGGACCCCGCGTCCGCACTCACCGTGCCGCGAAACTGCTCCGGGATCGACCCGGTGCCGTGGCCGATGACCGGAGCGACGGCGATGAAAGTCAGAGACTTCCTGAGAAACTCGAGATGCATGCCGGTCGAGTTCAAGGCATCGCTGGTCCGATAGGCCTCGAATTCGGCGACGGATCTGTCCATACGGTCGCGCAGATAAGGCGATTCGAACCATACGCTGGCGCCGACGACGCAGCCCAGCACGATCGCGCCGACCGCACCTTTCAGGCCGTACAGCCGCCAGCCGAGCATCAGGAAAAGCACCGGCGCCACCAACAGTGTCGTTCGGCCGAGCGCGATAAAAGTCACGTTGGCGAGGAACAGCAGCGCCAGCGCAAAGAAGACCGGCATCGACCGACGCTGCCGCGCGCGGTGCGCCGCGAAGCCGCGTTCGAGAGCCACGATGGCGCAAAGCAGGAAATCCTCGCTCTGCAGAACGTAATCCTTGACCGGGATGCCGAATTGCTTGCCGCGCCACGACAGGCCCGGAGTCAAGGCCAGCACCCATGACGCGAGCAATACACCCACCACCGAAGCGAAGAATCCATAGAGCACCCAGATGCCGTTCGCGGAGCGCCGAAAGTGCGCCAGCAGCACCGGCACGAACAGAAGCCGGTGAAAGCTGTCGAGCCCGGCGAGGCGCTCCTTCCAGGTGACGTCAGCCCACAGCATGCCGACCACGGCGAGCGCCCACAGCAGGACTGGCAAGCCGCCCGCCGGCGTCAGAAGCTCGCGCCGGACCGCCGCGACATTCAACGTCGGCAGCGCGGCGACGAGCCAGAGCACGACGAAAATCCCGGCGGCGGATGTCGACCATGGCAATGACACCGCGACCCCAACCGCGAGCCAATCGGCAAGCCGGGCAAGGGTCTGCGGGCCAAGCACTGCGGCGCGATCGATTGTCGTCATCGGCCTCAATTGGAAAGGCGGCGGCTTCTATCCGGCCGCGTAACACGTCCATATTCAAACTAACACATCAAGGCTCAAGACCGGACCGGCCCGCTGTTTGGCCTTCGCCGCAAGATGAGATTCTTGTGCGCGGTCCGGGCAATCCACGCATGGCCTTTTTCCGGGACGATCGCGATCAAGTCGACCGTCCGGCCTTTGCGGCCGCCTCGCTCGCGACTGCCGACAAGCCGCGCAAGGCGCGCACGCGATCGCCGCCGATAACCTCGTCAAGCCGCGCTCGGTTGGCGGCAAGCTCCGCACGATCATTCTGCGGATGCCACAGATGCAGTACGCCGGTGGCAAACCGGCCGTCCTTGCGCCGCACGCCCGCGTGGAACAGGCGCACGACGAGATCGGAATCTTCGAGACCCCAGCCCACATAGCTGCCATCGAAGCCGTCGACGCGGTCGAGGTCGTTGCGCGCGACCGAGAGGTTGCAGGTCTTGGCGCCTTCCCAGTCGTTGCTGTGGAGCTTACGGAGCGGGCCGAGCGGCAGCCGGTAGGCCGGCAGCAGGCGATTGACGCCGCCACGCAACCGCTCTTTCGCCAGCGCGCCGATACCCCACGTTTCCGGTGCGAGTTTTTCGGCCAGCACTTTCTCAGTCAATTCGCGCGACAGCAGGATGCGGTTGCCGCTGACGAACCATCCGGGTTCCGCCAGCCGGCGATGGGCGGCGACGAAGTCGGCGCGCGGCAGGCAATCGCCGTCGAGGAAGACGCAGAGCTGCCCGGCGCTGGCGCGGATGGCGCGATTGCGGATCTCGCCGCCGCGGAAACCGTCGTGCGCCTGCCAGACCGACTTGACCGACATCGGCAGGCGCGCAGCCCAGCTCGCGACGAGCCGCGCCGTCTGCGGCCCCGAGCCGTCGTCGGCGACCACGATTTCGAAGTTACGGTCCGATTGATTGCCGAGCGCGCGCAACACCGCATCCAGCGCATCCTCGCGATTGAAGGTCGTCACGATGATCGAGATAAGCGCCTGGTTCACTTTCGGGCCGGTTCCTTCACCGGACGCGCGCGCTCGACCATCGCGGTGGTGCTGTGACCCGGCACCAGATCGACCAGGACGACGTCGCCGCCGTAAGCCTCGACCACCTCGTGGCCGACGACCCCCTTCCGCGTATAGTCGGCGCCCTTGACCAGCACGGCGGGGCGCACGCGCTTGATCAGTTCAAGCGGCGTGTCCTCCTCGAAGACGACGACAAGGTCGACGGCCTCGAGCGCGGCGAGCACCTCGGCGCGACCCTCGGCGGGATTGATCGGCCGTCCGTCACCCTTGAGCCGCCGGGTCGAGGCGTCGCTGTTGAGACCGACCACGAGCCGATCGCATGCCGCGCGCGCCTCGGCGAGAAGCCGGATATGGCCGCGATGGAGAAGGTCGAAGCAGCCGTTGGTGAAGCCGATGCGCAGCCCCCGGCCGCGCCACTCCTTCAGCCGGTCGTCGAGCACCGACCAGTCGAACACGATCTTTTCCTCCGGTGCCAGCGAGGCGGCCGGAAGAATTCGGCTGCGCAACTCGGCGAGCGACACGGTCGCGGTGCCTCGCTTGCCGACGACGACGGCGGCGGCGGCATTGGCAGCCCGCATCGCCGGCTCGAACGGCGCCTTCATGGCCAGCAACACCGCCATGACGGCGGCGACAGTGTCGCCGGCGCCGGAGACGTCGCTCACCTTGACCGGATAGGCCGGCACGTGGACGGGCTCGCGGCCTTCCTCGTGCAGCGTCATGCCATCCTCGCTGCGCGTGACCAGCACGGCCTCGCTCTCGACCAGGCGCGCCAGCTCGGCCGCGGCCTTCGCCACTTCCGCGTCCGTGGTCACCGGGCGATGGACGGCAACGCCGAGCTCCTGTCGGTTCGGCGTGATCAACGTCACGCCCTTATAGATGCTGTAATCGTGCCCTTTCGGATCGACGATGACCGGCTTACCGCGACGTCTCGCTGCATCGATGACGTGGCGAATGACCCGCGGCGTCAGCACGCCCTTGGCGTAGTCGGACAGCACGACGGCGCCCGCCTCCGGCAACGCGGCTTCGACAAAGGCGATGATCGCCGCTTCGCTCGGCGCGCTCGCCGGCTGGGCCGTCTCCCAATCGGCGCGCATCAAGTGCGTCGAATGATGTTCCGAGACGAAACGCACCTTGCGGGTGGTCTGCCGCGACTTGTCGACGACGAGATCGGGAACGATCCGGCCGCCGAACTTGGCCAGCGACTGGGTCAACGTGCGGCCCGCTTCATCGTCGCCGACCAGACCGACGAAAATGCAGCGGGCGCCGAGTGCGGCAATGTTGCGCGCGACATTGCCGGCACCGCCGATCTCGACTTCGTTGTGGCTCACCCTGAGGACCGGCGTCGGCGCCTCCGGCGATATGCGCGCGACATCGCCGTAAACGAAATCGTCGAGCATGAGATCGCCGATACAGAGCACGGTCTGCTGCGGCACCAGCTTCAGGATTTCCTCGAAATCGAACATGCGTGGTGTTGCCCGCCCCAAGCCCTCACCGATAGCGATCGGCACGATCGAGGTATGACGTCACGTAACCCCGCACCGCGTCTTCAAGCGCGGTGAACTCCGCATTATAACCCGCGCGCCGCAGATTTCCGGTCTCCGCTTGAGTGAAATACTGATAGCTGTCGCGGATCGAAACCGGCATGTCGACATATTCGATGGCCGGTGGCCGCCCGAGCGCCGCAAACATCGCCGTCATCAGGTCGCGGAAGCTGCGCGCCTTGCCGGTGCCGACGTTGAAGATGCCGGAGATGGCCGGGTTGTCCATCAGCCAGCGCAGGACCGCAACCGCGTCGTCCACAGAGATGAAATCGCGCTTCTGCTCGCCGTCGGCAATGCCGGCGCGGTGCGACTTGAACAGCTTGATGGTCTTGCCCGCCTTCGCTTCGTCGAAGCGCTTGGCGACGAGGCTCATCATCTCGCCCTTGTGGTATTCGTTGGCGCCGAACACGTTGAAGAACTTGAGCCCAGCCCATTGCGGCGGCACCGGGCCGTTGCGCGTCGCCCGCGCGGCCACCGCCAGATCGAAAACGTGCTTGCTCCAGCCATAAAGGTTCTTCGGCTTGAGCCGCTTGAGCGCGGCGAGCGACCAGTCGTCGGAAAATCCCTGATCGCCGTCGCCGTAAGTCGCGGCCGATGATGCGTAGATGAAGGGCGTGCGGGTTGCCGCACACCAGTCGAACAGGCGCAGCGACAGCCGGAAATTCGTCTCCATGACGGCGTCGGCATCTGTCGCGGTGGTCGATGAGATGGCGCCGAGATGCAGCACCGCCTCGAGCTTGCGGCCTTCGAGCCAGCGCAACAGATCGGCCGGCGGCACAAAATCGGCAAACTGACGGCCGGCGAGATTGCGCCACTTGCCGTCGCTGCCGAGCGTATCGTTCACGGCAATGTCGGCGCGCCCGGCGTCGTTGAGGCTCGCGACCACGTTCGATCCGATGAAGCCGGCCGCGCCGGTAACCAGCAGCATGGGCGCCGTGTGAGCCGTTGAAGGGACGCCGGCGGTCGCCGACAATCCCGTTCCTTTGCCTTAGTGGCGACTGACGCGCAACAAGGCCATGGAACAACGATAAGAGACACGGCCTTCTAATTTATGAATGATGATTCTTTCAATGGGAAGGCGATTCAAAAGAAGCCTCTTGGCGCGGATATGATAGTTTGGCACTGGACACCGGCGGGGCCTCCGCGTTGCGCGAATTCTATTGTTCATGCGAACTCACGATGCAGGCGGAATAATTGCACAAAGAGCGGGCTAACTCGACCGGAGGGTCCGCAACGACCAAAAAGCGCGCGTGCGCTCCATTAAGCCGCGCGGACAATCAACAGATTTAAGAATGAATCTTAATTCATATCAAAGCACCACGCTCGATGCCGCCCCTCGGCAGGACGAGAGCCCCATCCTCATCGTCCCCTACATGTGGATCGGCGATTTCGTTCGCTGCCATTCGGTCGTGACGCTGCTTCGCGGGCGCCATCCTGGCCGGCCGATCGACATGCTGACGACGACGCTGTGCGCACCGCTGGCCGATTACATGCCCGGCCTGCGCAAAGCGATCACTGTCGATCTGCCGCGCGGCCGCATCGCCCTTGGCGAGCAGAAAGGG
>DATJYT010000302.1:0-3044 GCA_035499475.1 Xanthobacteraceae bacterium
CAGCACCCGGATCGAGGGCGCGTTGGAGGGAATGCAGGCCGCTTCGATGCGGTGCAGATTGAGCTCGCCAAACAGCGTCGGCAACAGCACGCGCAACGCCGCGGTCATGTAGCCGCGGCCGGCATGCGGCTGGCCGACCCAATAGCCGATGGTGCCGGCCTGCACGATGCCCCGTCGCACATTGGCGAGCGTGATGCCGCCGACCATGGCACCGTCGGCCTCGCGGAAGATGATGAAGGGATAGGAACGGTCGGCCGCGATGTCCTCCGCATAGCGGCGCAACCGCCTGCGAAAGCCCGCACGGGTGAGATCGTCGGACGGCCAGATCGGCTCCCACGGCGTCAGATAGTCGCGGCTATAGTCGCGCAAATGCGCCCACTGCAGAAAGTCCCCCATTTGCGGCGCACGCAGCAACAGCCCGTTGCCCCGCGGCGCGAGTGCCGCAGGTCCGCTTGTTGGCAACCGAAACAGAGCCATGTGATGCTCCCCAAAACACGACTTTAGCAAAGATTCTCGATCTAGTGCAGTCGCGCCCTTGCCGCCGGCCTTGTCAGAGCTTCGGCAAAATTTACCGCCGTGTCCAGACCCCTGCCGCTGCCAAGCGCGACCACCGCGGGCCTCGAGCGCGTGAGCAGCGCATGGGCGGCGTTTCGCGTCGATTCGACACTGACCCCATCGATCCGCGCCAGAAGTTCCTCCGTGGTCTGCGGCCACCCATAGGCCAGCACGTGGCGCGCCAGTTGCTCGGCGCGCGAGGAGCAGCTCTCCAGCGCCATCAAGAGCCCCGCCTTCATCTGCGCCTTGGCGCGCGCGACCTCGGCTTCGGACAGCGTTTCCACGGCCTCGTTGATGACGTCGACCACGACTTCCATCATCTCCGGCGCGTCGGCCGGATCCGTACCGGTGTAGAGGCCGAAAAATCCGGTATCGGTATAGGGCGCGTGAAACGCGTAGATTGAGTAGCAGAGGCCGCGCTTCTCGCGCACCTCCTGGAACAGCCGCGACGACATCCCGCCGCCGACCAGGTTTGTAAAGACCTGCAGCGAGAACAGCGACAGATCCGACTGCGGCACGCCTTCCAGCGCAAGCGTCAGATGCGCCTGCTCGAGTTCGCGATGCACGACGCGCGCGCCGCCCTTGCCGAACATCGCGGCCTGCGGTTTCGGCGCCGGCGGGCCGTTGAAATCCTTGAAGCGTTCCATGGCGTCGGCGAGTACCCTTTGGTGATCGACCGCGCCGGCCGCCGCCACCACCATGTCAGGCGCGCGATAATGGGTCGCAAGATAGCCGCGCAGCATGTCGCGGTCGAAGCGCTTCAGCGTCTTGGCGGTGCCCAAGAGCGAACGCCCCATCGGCTGGTCCGGATAGCACAGCTCGTTGAGATGCTCGAACACGACGTCGTCGGGCGTATCCTGCGCGGCGCCGATCTCCTGCACGATGACGTTCTTTTCCCGCTCCAGCTCTTCCGGAACGAAGGAGGGATTGGTCAGAATGTCTGAGAGCACGTCGAGCGCCAGCGGCACGTCGGCCTTCATCACCCGCGCGTAGTAGGCGGTGGTCTCGGTCGAGGTGCCGGCGTTGAGATCGCCGCCGACCGCCTCGATCTCCTCCACGATCTCGCGCGAGGTGCGCCGGGTGGTGCCCTTGAAAGCCATGTGTTCCAGAAGGTGGGAGATGCCGTGCTCGTTCGGCTTCTCGTCCCTGCCGCCGACGCCGGCCCAAACGCCGAGCGCCGCAGTCTCCAGATGCGGCATGGCATCGGTCACCACCGTGAGGCCGGAATCGAGCTTTGTCACTTCGACACTCATCCGGCTACTCCTTGCTTTGACGCCCGACTCACTGAAAGAACGAATTTTTCGACCTCGGCCTGGTCATTCCCGGCGATCCTGACCTGCTCCGGCTTTGTCATCAACCCGTCGAGCCAGGCGGGCAGTTGCGGCCGCACGCCGCACGCAGCCTCCACCGCATCGGGAAACTTGGCCGGATGCGCCGTCGAGAGCACGATGTTGGGTAATCTGGAATCCGAGGTATCACGATCGGCGACCGCGAGCGCGACCGCCGTATGGGGATCGACGAGATCGCCGGCCTCGCGCCAGGCGGCGCGGATCGCGGCCGCCGTCTCGGTCTCGTCGGCGCGACCGGCGTCGAACTCTTCGCGGATTGCCGCAAGCATCGCGTCCGGGAGCACGAAGCGGCCGGATTGCCTGAGGCTTTCCATCAGGCGACGGACGGACGCAGCATCGCGCTTGCTCGCCTCGAACAGCAGCCGCTCGAAGTTCGACGACACCTGGATGTCCATCGAAGGCGACATCGTGGCATGCACCTCGCGCACCTCGTAATGACCGGTCTTGAGCGTGCGCGGCAGGATATCGTTGATGTTGGCGGCGATCCGCAACCGGCGAATCGGCAGGCCCATCCGTTTGGCGACATAGCCTGCAAAGATGTCGCCGAAATTTCCGGTCGGCACGGTGAAATCCACCGCGCGCGCCGGCGCGCCGAGCGCGACCGCAGAGGTAAAGTAATAGACCACCTGCGCGACCACGCGCGCCCAGTTGATGGAGTTGACGCCGGACAGCGCCACCGTATCGCGGAAGCGATGGTGGTTGAACAACCCCTTCACGATCGCCTGGCAATCGTCGAACGTGCCTTCGATGGCGAGCGCATGGACATTGGCCGCGCCCGTCGTCGTCATCATCCGCCGCTGCACGTCGGAAATGCGCCCGTGCGGAAACAGCACGATGAGATCGACATTCTCGAGATTGGCAAAAGCCTCGACCGCGGCGCCGCCGGTGTCACCCGAGGTTGCGACCACGATCGTGGTGCGCTGGCCGCGCTGCGCCAGCACGTGATCCATCAGCCGCGAGATCAGCTGCATCGCCACGTCCTTGAACGCGAGCGTCGGACCGTGAAACAGCTCGAGCAGGAATTGATGCGGGCCGATCTGGTTGAGCGGCACCACCGCCGGATGTCGGAAGGTGGCATAGGCCTCGTTCGCCATGCGACCGAGATCGGCATCGGCGATGTCGTTGGCCGCAAACGGACGG
>DATJYT010000303.1:0-15043 GCA_035499475.1 Xanthobacteraceae bacterium
AGCGGCTTGCACAGCCGGTCGAGCGCACCCTTCACAGCCTCATGCGGCGCGCCGTAGTGATTCATCGTCGAGGCATAGCCGTAACCGACCGTGCCGTCTTCGGCGCGGATGCTGACGATCCAGCCTTCGGTCGCCGGATTGGCGGCGAGCGCGAATTTCCAGTCCTTGTCTTTCTTCGGCAGGATCGATTCTTCGACGCGCGCCTCGACGATTTTCATCTTGCGGTTCTCCCGATGGTGCGGTCCGGCGGTTCTGCCGGCCACTGACATTTGCTATTCCGCCGCCGTTGCGGCGTGGTGTTGCGGTTGGCGTAGCCCGGCGCGTTCCATGCGCGGCAACAGCTCGTCCCGGATGTGCGGGAAATCGTCCACATAATTGATCATCCCCAGCGCCAGGCCGTCGAGCCCCGCGCTGCTGAGGCGCGTGAAGGTCTCAACTGCGTCGTCGTAGCTGCCGACGCAAGGAAAGCCGGCGCCGCTGATGAGGCGAGCCTTCAACTTGTCTTCGTCCGCCTTGAGCCAGGTGTTGATGCGCGAGCCGCGCAGCTTGAAAGCGTAGTCGGCCGCTTCCCAGTCGCCTTGCTCGTGGACGATGTAGTGATGGTAGTCCTCCGCCTCCTTGCGGGTGCGGCGGACCATCAGGTGGCAGCTGGCAAAAATATTCCGCAACTGGCCGGGAGGCGCCGCGTCGCGGAAGAATTTGAGCTTCTCCTGCAAGTCCTCGTGCTTGGGTGGCACGGTGGTGAACAGACAATCGGCGTTGCGCGCGGCAAATTCGCGGCCGGTCTCGGAATTGCCCGCGCTGACAAGGATGGGTCGGCTGCCCCACCATGGCTTCGGTTTGGCGAGCACGGCTTTGAGCTTGTAGTGGCGGCCATCGAAGTCGAACGGCTGGTTTTCCGACCAGATGCGATTGACGATTTCCAGCCATTCGCCGGCGTAATCATAGCGCCCGTCATGATCGCCGAGCCCGACGCCCATCATGCCGAATTCGATGGGGTTCCAGCCCGATACGACGTTGAGCCCGAAACGGCCGTGGCCGATGTGGTCGGCGGTCACCATCTGCTTGGCGGCGAAGACTGGATTAACGAAGGCGACGTGGAGCGTGCCGAACGTCGTGATCTCAGCGGTCGAAGCAAGCAGCCCGCAGGCCCAGGCGATGGTCTCGAATGTTGTGCCCTGGGTGTCGCTCTCGCCCTGGTAGCCGTGCCAGCGGCCGATCGGCAGCAGGAATTCGAGGCCGGCTTCGTCGGCAAGCTTCGCCGCCTTGACGTTGTTGTCCCAGGAGGCGTCCCAGCGTTCCGGCGCCTTGGTCAGGCTCAAGCCGCCCGAGCAGTTCATTCCGAACAGTCCGAGCTTGAACTTGTTCTTGTTGTAAATACGCGTCTCGTCCCTGTTGCGCGGCATCTTCGGCCTCCGTCTGGTTCAGGGTAATCCCATCCGACACGCGGGAAAAGTCCTGCAAGCTCGTCCGCTCATGCCGCCAACTGTTGGTGCCGCGTCAGCAGATGGAAGACGGTGCTGACGACCGTCATCAACGCGATCCATGCCACTCCCATCGATGCAAGCTCGGTGACTTGGCCGTTTTGCCAGAGTTCGAACAGCGTCACTGCCATGACTTCGGAACCGGGCCCTACCAGCAGCAGCGGCAGCGCCACCACCTGCACCGAGAGCAGGAATACCACCAGCCACGAGCTGACCAGCGACGCGGTCAGGAGCGGCATGACGATGCGGCGGAACAGGGCGGCGCGCGGCGCGCCCGCTATCGTTGCCGCCGCTTCGAGATCGGGATGGATCTGCAGCGCGCCCGAATAGGCGTAACGCATGCCGTAGGGCATGTAGCGTACCGACGAGGCGATGATGACCGAGATCAGCGTGCCATAGAGCGGAAGCGGCATGTTCACGAATACGTCGAGGAACGCGACGCTGAGGATCAGGGCAGGAAAGACGAGCGGCATGGTGGCGAGGTGGTCGAGCAGCGCCGCTCCGGGAACGCGCCGCACCACGAGCCACGCGCACAATGCGGTGAACGGCACGACGAAGGTTGCGGTCGCAGCGCCGAGAATGAGTGTGTTGACGATCGAATCCCGGAACGAGCCCGGGCCGAGCAGGACACGGTAATTGTCCAGCGAGGACCGCCCCAGCGCCTCGAAGCTTACGCCCTCGTAGAACGGCTGAAGCGACGTGAACGCAAGGATCGCGACTGGGACGATGGTGACGATCAGAAACAATCCCGTGAGGACCGCCGCAGTCAGATAGCGCCAAGGCCCCAGATCGAGAATGCGCGGCCGAAAGCTCTTGCCGGTGATGGTTTGGTACTTGTGCGCCTGGCGTGACAGCCGATTCTGCCAGAACAGCAACAGCGCGACGATGCCGACGAGGCAGATCGAATAGGCCCCGGCCTCGCCGTAGCTCGCCATGCCGGTGCGGTGCACGGCCTGATAGATTGTCGTCGTCAGCACATTGATGTTGCCGGCGAGCCCGACCAGCGCCGGAACCTCGAACGACTCGAACGCCCGCACGAATCCAAGGAGCGCCAGCGCGCACACTGCCGGCGTTGCCATGCGCAAAGTTACCGTCCAGAAGGCGCGCAATGGCGATGCGCCCGCCATGATGGCGGCCTCCTCGAACGATGTATCCATTGCGCGCAGGACCGCCGACATCAGAAGAAAGGTGAAGGGCACGAAGCCGACGCCTTCGATCAGCGACATGCCCCAGATCGAATAGACATTGATGCCCTGCGGGCTGTGCAGCACCAGTTGGATGAGATCGTTCACGGGGCCGGACCGGCCGAGCAGCAGCAGCCACGCCACGACGTAGAGGATATGAGGCACCCCAAGCGAGACGACGGCGGCGAAGAAGGCGAGCTTGCGGCCAGGCGTGTTGGTGCGCTCCGCGATCAGCGCCTGGATGGTGCCGATGACGATGCCGATCGCGGCCGATCCGAACGCATAGAGGAGCGTATTGACCGCGCTCGAGACGAAAAGGCGCTCGGAAAACAGCGCGCGATAAAAGCGCAGCGTGAACGCGCCGAACGATCCATCGGGCAGCGTCTCGTGCAGGCTGACGTCGATGAGGAACAGCGCCGGCGGAACGATGAGCGCAAGGAGAATGGCCGCGAGGACGATGACCAGTGGCGAAACGGTGCGCAGACGCATCATCGCCGTTAAGTTCGCCATTCCGGGAGCCGTCAGCGCTTCGGATTGAACTGTCACGTGCCGGTCCAGTCCGTGGAGTCCGATCTGCCGCCTGCCGTCACTGGAACAGCTTTTCTATAATCTTTTCGGAACTCTCGGTATATCGATTGAGCAGGTCCGGGCTCAGAAACAGCTCCGGCACGCCGGCGCGCTGCGGGATAATGGAAGCGAGTGCGTCCTTCGGGGCAACATCGGAACGGGTCGGAAAGTAGTCGGCGTCGGCGAGGATTTGCTGGCCCTCCCGCGACAGAATGAAATCGGCGAGCAGTATCGCGGCATAAGGGTGACGGATGCCTTTCGGGATCACCATGGTGCCGGCCGTGCTTGGCACCGGGTCCATGAGCTGCGAGTCGACCGGGGCGCCCTTGGCTTTGCTGATCAGCGGATGGTGCGCGAAGATATTGAGCGCGATCGGGAACTCGCCGGCGATGACGCGATCGACCAGGGTGCGCGCGCTGCCGGCGCCGAAATTGATTACTTTCTGCGCCGCGAGCTTTTGAAAATACGCGGCGGCCTTCTCGTCTCCGCGCGCGATCCGGATGGCGGTGATGAAGAGCGGCGTGCCGCTCGCGGTGCCGAAGCGCCAGGCGAGCTTGCCCTGCCAGCGCGGATCAAGGAGCGCGTCGTAGCTCTTCGGCACCTGATCGGGCGGCACCAGTTTGGTGTTGTAGGCGATGCTGAAATAGCTGAGCCGGGTCGGCGTCCACAGCCCGTTGGGATCGCGGTAGCGTTCGGGCATTGCTTCAACGAGCGGGGTGTAATACGGCTGCGCCAGGCCGGCCTTGACGGCGAGTTCGCCGACGCCGGTACCCTCGGCGACGTCGGCGACGATATTGTTGGCCCGCTCTTCGGCCGAAAGCTTGTCGATGATCTCTTCGGTATCGCCGCGCCAATACGTCATCTTCACCGACGGATATTTCTTCATGAAAGCGTCGGTCAAAGGCCGCAACGCCTGATTGACGATGGCGGCCGAGTAGAGGACGACTTGGCCCTCCCTCTGGGCGCCTTCGAGAATCATCTGCTGCCGGTCGGGCGCGTGGCTGAGCAGAATGTTTTCCGCGCTTGCCGCAATTCCACCGGTCGCCGTGAGCGCGGCGGCCGCAAAGAGCACAGCGCCAAGTCTGCGCGTCAATGCTAGGGCGGCGTTCATCCTTTTGCCGGGGCGTCGAGCGGGGTGAATTTCGGCACCGAAACACCGTCTTCGAAATCATCGAACACGACCTTGACCGGCATGTCGCAGGCGACCTTGTCGGGCGGCACGCCGACGATGTTGGTCAAAAGGCGCGGTCCCTCGTCCAACTCGACCAGCGCCACAACGTAAGGCACGTCCTTGGCAAAACCCGGATGGTAGACGCGGTGATAGGTGACGAAGCTGAACACCTTGCCGGTGCCGGCAACCGGAGTCCAGGCGAAGTCGGCCGCCAGACAGTGCGGGCAGCTCTGCGACGGTGGAAACCAGAACTGACCGCACGCCTTGCAGCGTTGGATTTCGAGATGATGTTGGCGTGCGGCGTCCCAGAAGGGCGCCGATTCCGGCGCCGGGCGTGGGACCGGCTTTTTCTTTGTCTCAGTCGTTGCAGCTTCACTCATCAGGCGCGTCCGAGAATAAGGGTTGAATGGCAGACCTGGTTGCCGCCGTGCCCGGAGACGAGCGCGATCTCGGCATCCTCGACCTGGCGGTCGGCCGGATAGGTGTGGCGCATCTGCCGCGCGCCTTCGACAAGCTGAAGCATGCCTTCGCAATGGGATTCCGAAAGTTGCCCGCCCGACGTGTTGGTCGGCAGCCGTCCGCCCATGCGCAGCGCGCCCGAAGCGACAAATGGGCCGCCTTCGCCTTTCTTGCAGAAGCCGTAATCCTCGAGCTGCGTCAGCACCATGTAGGTGAAGCAGTCGTAGATCTGGGCAGTGTCGACGTCGTCGGGCCCGATGCCGGCCATCCGATAGGCCGCTGCGCCGCTTTTCTTCGCCGCCGTCGTCACCATGTTGTCGTCGGCGAACCAGCCGCGCAGATTGTTGAAGCTGCCGAAGCCCTTGATCGATACCGGCGGCTGGCGCAGATCGCGGGCGCGCTCGCGGCTGGTGACGATCACCGCGCCGGCGGCGTCGCTGCGCAGGCTGCAATCCAGAAGTCCGAACGGCGCCACGACCGGCGGCGCTTCGTGGTATTGCGCCATGCTCAACGGCTTCTTCATCTGCGCGTCGGGATTGCGCAGCGCGTGCTCGCGAAACGCGACCGCGATTGCGCCGAACTGATCGCGCGTGGTGCCGTAAAGGTGCATGTGGCGCGTCGCCCCGAAGGCGTGCGCGGCAACCGCGCCGAAATAGCCGTATTCGGGGCCGAACTCCTGCGCCAACTGACTGTCGGGCCGGGTCTCGTTGCGCAGATTGGCTTCCTTCGACGAATGCGTGCGCGACCAGGAATCGCGGCCGAAGCCGACAATCACGGTTGAGGCCATGCCGGCCTTGATCGCCATGGTGGCGAGCGCAACGCCGAGGATCTGGCTCGCGCCGCCGTTGTCGAGCGTGGTTGAAAAGCGCGCGTTGATGCCGAGCCTGGCGCCGATCTGCTGGTGGTGGGCGTAGCTCTCGTCCGGCCCGCGGCAGATGATGCCGTCGATGTCGGCAACTTTCACGCCGGCATCGGTGATGGCGTTATGCATCGCTTCGACCAGAAGATCGAGGCTCGACACGCCGGGCACGCGGCCGAGCCGGCTGTTCCCGGTGCCGACAATGGCGCAGACGTCGCGCAGTTCGCGTGATGGTTCGATCATTCTTCTTCTCCGGCGTTGAGCATTGCGGCGGTCCTTCCTATCGAATGAGCTCTCGAATGCGGGCGATCACGTCGGGCGGCGCGGCATAGACGCGATCGAGCAGAGCATTGATGTCCTGGCCGCCGACTGGGTCGATCTCAGCCTTCTGTGCGTTGGCGTCGTCGAGAAATTCGGGGTCCTTCATGGTGGCGTCGAAAGCTGAGCGCAGCGCCGCGACGCGGTCGGGCGGCACGCCCGGCGGCAGCACGAACGGCCGTCCCATGACCTGCTCGGCGAATGCGATCTCGAACATCTGCTTGTCGCTCGGTGTGGTTTCAACCTCGATGGCGGTCGGTACATCGGGAAACGCCGCGTCCCGCTTCATGCCCATCTGCATGATCACCTTGGCGTCGCCATTGGCGAGCCACGGCATGATATGGGCCCGGAACGGCGCCGAGGAGCCGCCGGATACGTGGCCGTCCACTTCGCCGCGCTCGACTGCCATGAGGCAGGCCTGCGAGCCGGCATAGCCCTCGATCGGCTTGATCCTGGTGCCGATGGTCGCATTAAGGATGCGGGAATAGATCGTGCTCGGCGAATTGCGCGCGGTGGAGCTGATGGTGATTTCGCGGGTCTTGAGGTCGTCGATCGAGCCCAGCCCCGACTTGGTGGAGAGGATGAAAAGTCCGATCTCCTGCTGCGGTGAGCCGAGCCAATGGAATTTCCGCGCGTCGAACTGGATACCGGCATTGTTGAAATCGTAGAAACGGGCGAGGCCGGTATTGCGCGACAAGCCGCCGATCACGCTGCCGTCCTGCGCTGCGACATTGTAGAGATAGTTCGCCGCGCGCAGGCCCTCGGCGCCGACCATGTTCTGCACGATGATGTTGGGCTCGCCGGGAATGTGCCGCGGCATGTGCTTGGCGAGGAGCCGCGCATATTGATCGTAGCCGCCGCCGACCGAGGCCGAGGTGACGAGGCTCAACTGCTTGCCGCGAAAGAAACCGGCGACGTCCTCGGCGCCCGATTGCGTCGCGGTGAGGAGACCGGCGCAACCGGCAATGATGAGCGCCGCAATTTCTCCCCGCGTCCCGCGCACAATCAGCCTCACACGCCGACCTTCAGCGCCGCCAGAATCTCGTCGGTATGCTCGCCGAGCTCGGGGGAGGCCGAATGGATCTCCGGCGGCGTAACCGACATGCGCACCGCGTTGCGAATGAGGCCGACGCTGCCGACGCGCTTGTGCGGTACGTCGCGCCGCAGGCCGAGATGCTTAACCTGCGGATCGGCGAAGACTTCGTCGAGCCGGTTGAGCGACGCCGCCGGAACGTCGGCGGCCTGGAGTTTCGCCAGCCAGTTGTCGCGCGTATCGGTCTTGAAGATCGCGGCAAGCTCGCCGTGCAGCACGTCGTAGTGGCGGCTGCGCGCTTCCTTGGTGGCGAAGCGCGCATCGTCGATCCACTGCGGCCGGCCGACGACGTTGGCAAGCCCCTTCCAGAATTTGGCCGGCGTCGAGAGGTGAATGACGAATGGCTTGCCGTCGGAAGCGACGAAAGCATAGACCTGCGCCTGGTGCGTGCGCGCGGCGCGATCGGGCACCTTGCCGTTCTCGAAATAGCGCGCTGCGTTTTCGCCGAGGAAAGACACCGTCGCTTCCAACAGCGATGTTTCGACGCGCTGCCCTTTGCCGGTGCGGCCGCGTGCAACCAGCGCGCCGAGGATGCCGTTGCAGGCGGTGATGCCGGCGAGATGATCCGATAGCGAAATGCCCATCGGCCGCGGTCGGTCGAGATCGGTCAACAGGCTGAGGAGCCCGCTGACCGATTGGCCGACGGTGTCGTAGCCAGGCCGCGAGGCGTAGGGGCCGGTTGGGCCGAAGCCGGTGATCGAGCACCACACCAAGCGGGGATTGTCGCGCGACAGTTGCTCGTAACCGAGGCCGAGCCGCTCCATGGTGCCGGTGCGGAAGTTTTCTATGAGCACGTCGGCGGTGCGCGTAAGCGCCCGCGCCGCGGCAAGGCCCTCGGCGCTCTTGAGATCGAGCACCACGCTCTTCTTGTTGCGATTGACCGAGCCGAAGGTGGGGCTGTACTCGACCCGGCCCCAGCCGCGGAACGGGTCGCCGCCGTCGGGCGCTTCAACCTTGATAACCTCGGCGCCGAAGTCGCCGAGCAGCATCCCGGCATAGGGGCCGGAAACGTAATTGGCGAATTCGACGACGCGGATGCCTTCGAGTGCGCCTGCCATCATCCTCCCCGACGATTGTTGGGCCGTTCCACGCGGCGCTGAATTGGGAAAAGCAGAGGCACACTAGCGCATCCGGGGCATCGGCGAAATCGCGCCCGAGCACCGCAGGGTTGCATATGCCTGCCGCGGAGGTACGGAACGCGACCCTAAAAGGTGTGAGGGAAATCAAACATTTCCCCAACGGACCCTGTCCCAACGCGGCGGCGAACCATGCTATCCTGCTCACCTGTGAAAGGGGCTCGATCCCGTCCGGCAGGGTCAATGACGCCTAACGTTGGCAGACCGCAATTATGGGTCGCACGCACGTCACATGGCGATGGTGCGGCGGCTTTGTATCGCGTCT
Organism: Xanthobacteraceae bacterium; assembly: GCA_035499475.1. Classification (GTDB taxonomy): domain Bacteria; phylum Pseudomonadota; class Alphaproteobacteria; order Rhizobiales; family Xanthobacteraceae; genus BOG-931. The sequence goes on from DATJYT010000303.1 coordinate 8,537, forward strand.
GGCAGACAGCTCGTGCCCTCGCCTTTGGGGCCATTATATGAGCAGCCCCGCGACCACTGCGCCGGAAGTGCCGGCCCGCAAGCCGAAATATCGCGCGCGGCTGTTTCTCAAGTATGTGGCATTGTTCGTCGCCGTGGTGTCGGTGGCACTGTTCGCCAACGGATTGCTGGACGTCTGGTTCTCCTATCGGGAGAACAAGGACACGCTGCTGCGCATCCAGTACGATCAGGCGACCGCGGCCTCGGCCAAGATCAGCCAGTTTATCAGCGAGATCGAAGGCCAGCTCGGCTGGACGGTGCAACTGCCGTGGGCGAGCGACACGCTGGAGCAGCGGCGTTTCGACGCGCTGCGCCTGTTGCGACAAGTGCCGGCGATCACCGAACTGGCGCAGCTCGACGCCACCGGCCACGAGCAGCTTCGCGTATCGCGGCTCGCCATGGACGTGGTCGGCAGTGGCGCCGACATGTCGAAGAGTCCGGCCTTCACCCAGGCGGTCGCCCACAAGGTCTACTACGGCCCGGTCTATTTTCGCCGCGAATCCGAGCCCTACATGACGATGTCGCTCGCCGGCGCGCGGCGCGACGCCGGCGTAAGCGTCGCCGAAGTCAATCTTAAATTCATCTGGGACGTGGTGTCCCAGATCAAAGTCGGCCAGCACGGCGAGGCCTATGTCATCGACGCCGACGGCCGGCTGATCGCGCATCCCGACATCAGCCTTGTCTTGCGCAACACCGACTTTGCCAAGCTGCCACAGGTCAGGGAGGCGCGCGCCGGCGGCAACGGCGTCGGGCAGGCGGAGGTGGTGCGTAATTACGCCGGCAATCGGGTGCTCAGCGCCTACGCGAAGGTCGAGCCGTTGAACTGGATCGTGTTTGTCGAATTGCCGATTGCGGAGGCCTACGCGCCGCTTTACGTCTCGATTGAGCGCATCGGCGTACTGCTTATCGGCTGCCTTTTGCTCGCTCTGTTTGCCGGCTTGTTTCTCGCTCAGCGCATGGTGGTTCCGATCCGCGCGCTGCGCGCCGGCGCGGAACGGCTCGGCAGCGGCGACCTCAGCCAACGCATCTCGATCAAGACCGGAGACGAGCTCGAGGGACTGGCCGATCAGTTCAACGATATGGCTGGCAAGCTCCAGGAATCCTATGCGGGCCTCGAGGACAAGGTCGAGCAGCGTACCCGCGAGTTGACCGAATCGCTTGAGCAGCAAACGGCGACGTCGCAAGTCCTCAGCGTCATCTCAAGCTCGCCCGGCGAACTCGAGCCGGTGTTTAGCGCGATCCTCGAAAATGCAACGCGCATCTGCGAGGCGAAGTTCGGCATCATGCTTCTTTTTGAGGACGATAAATTCACGTACGTCGCTCAGACAGGCTCGCCGCCGGAGCTCGTCGATTTCTATGTAAAGCGCGGCGCATTTGTTCCGACCGAGGGCGGCCCGCTTGATCACATGATGCACGACAAACACGTGGTCCAGAGCGACGCGAATACGGCGCCCATTCCGCACCTTGAGCAATTCGGCGGTGCGCGAAGCTATATGGCGGTGCCGATGCTTAAGGAGGACGAACTGCTCGGCGCGATCGTCATCTATCGCCAGGAGGCGCGCGCCTTCACCGAGAAGCAAGTTGCATTGGTCGAAAGCTTCGCCGCTCAGGCGGTGATCGCCGTCGAGAATGCCCGGCTGCTGACCGCGTTGCGCTCGCGCACCGACGAGCTCGCGCAATCTGTCGGCGAGCTCAGGGCTCTCGGCGACGTCAGCCAGGCGGTGAATTCGACTCTCGACCTCGAAGGCGTGCTCTCGACCATCGTGTCCAAGGCGGCCCAGCTTTCGCAGACCGACGCTGGCGCGATCTATGTCTACGATGACGAGAACAAGGACTTCGTGCTGCGCTCCACCTACGGCATGGACGAAAAAGTCGTGGCCGCGATCCGCAGCCAGCGTACGGCCTCCGGCCCGACCGCAATCGACGATGCCGCGAGGACGCGCGCCCCCGTACAGGTCGCCGATCTATCCCAGGAGCCGCCGTCGCCAATATTGGAGATTATCCTGGCGGCTGGCTATCGCGCGTTGCTGGTGGTGCCGCTGCTTTCGCCCGAAGGCGTCGTCGGCGCGTTGGTGGTGCGCCGGCGGCACACCGGGCGTTTCCCCGACAGCACCATCCAGCTTCTGCAAACCTTCGCCGTGCATTCGGTGATCGCAATCGAGAACGCAGGCCTGTTCCGCGAGATCGAGATCAAGGGCCAGCAGTTGGCCGAGGCGAGCAAGCACAAGTCGCAATTCCTTGCCAACATGAGCCACGAACTGCGCACCCCGCTGAACGCCATTCTCGGCTATACCGAGCTCATCCTCGACAACATCTACGGCGAGACGCCCGCCAAGATGCGCGGCGTACTCGAACGCGTTCAGTCGAACGGCAAGCACCTGCTCGGCCTGATCAACGACGTGCTCGATCTGTCGAAGATCGAGGCCGGCCAGCTGGTGTTGTCGCTGACCGACTATTCGATCAAGGAAGTGGTTCACGGCGTCTACAGCGCGGTCGAGCCGCTGGCGACTACCAAGAAACTCGGCTTCCGCGTCGAGGTGCCGCAGGATCTGCCGCGCGCCTACGGCGACGGCCGCCGCCTCACCCAAGTGCTGCTCAACCTCGTCGGCAACGCGATCAAGTTCACCGACACCGGCGAGGTCGCCATCAAGGCCTCGACCGCCAACGGCTCCTACACCATTGCGGTCAAGGACACCGGTCCGGGAATTTCCGAAGCCGACCAGTCGAAGATTTTCGAGGAGTTCAAGCAGGCCGACAACGTCGTGACCAATGCCAAGGGCGGCACCGGCCTTGGCCTGTCGATCGCGCGCAAGATCGTCGAGCTGCACGGCGGCAAGCTGTGGGTGGAGTCGAGCCCCGGCAGCGGCTCGACATTTTCCTTTACGGTGCCGATCAAGGTTGAGCAGCAGGAGAACGCCGCGGCGTGAGCGGCGCCGGCTGTCCCCCGGCCTTCGCTCGGCCGCGATGCAATCGTCTCCGGGCGCACCATCATGAGGTCACAGCTTGGCGGTTGAACCCGCCGCCAAGCCGCTTTAGGACAGGGCGTAAGCAAGCCAACGCGGTCGCCCGGGCCCGCCAGTTGCGCCCTAACGGAGCCTCGCGTGACCGAGACGGTTGCTGAAATCCTCGCCGCCTATCGCGCCGGATCGGCCACGCCCGCGGATATCGCGGCGCGCAGCTTCGCCCGGCTTCGCGCGCGCGATGACCCCGCGATCTTCATCGCGCTGCGCGAAGAAGCCGATGTCGTCGCCGAAGCGAGGGCGCTGTCGCGTTCCAGCGACAAGACGCTGCCTCTCTACGGCATACCGGTCGCGATCAAGGACAATATCGACGTCAAAGGCCTGCCGACGACCGCGGCCTGTCCGGCCTTCAGCTACCGGCCGGCGAAGGACGCTGTTTCTGTCGCGCGGCTGCGCGAAGCCGGCGCGCTTATTCTCGGCAAGACCAATCTCGACCAGTTCGCGACCGGCCTCGTCGGGCTGCGCACGCCCTACGGCATCGCCCGCAACCTGTTCGACGAGAAACTCATTCCCGGCGGGTCCAGCACCGGATCGGCGATCGCGGTTGCCGCCGGCATCGTGCCGCTGTCGCTCGGCACCGATACGGCGGGCTCCGGCCGCGTGCCGGCGGGGTTCGGCAATATCGTCGGCCTCAAGCCAAGCCGTGGGCTCGTTTCGACCGCGGGCGTATTGCCGGCCTGCCGCACGCTCGACTGCGTATCGGTATTCGCGCTCACAGTCGATGACGCCATGACGACGCTCGGCGTCATCGCAGGGTCGGATGGCGTGAGTGCCGTGTCGCGATCGTCGTACGCTGCTGGTCCGATGCCGGACAGCGTCAGGCTTGGCGTTCCGTTGCCGGGCCAGCGGTTGTTCTTCGGCGACAAGTCGTCGGCGGCGGCCTACGAAGCCGCATTGACGCTGCTCGCCGGTCTCGGCGCGGCCATCATCGAGATCGACATCGAGCCGTTCTACGAAGCGGCGCGGCTCCTTTACGAAGGTCCCTGGGTGGCGGAGCGTTACCTCACCGTGAAGGCGCTGATCGCGTCTTCGCCGGAGTCCATGCACCCGGTCACGCGGCAAATCCTGCTTGCCGGCGCGCACGGCACGGCCGCTGATGCGTTTACGGCGTTCTATCAGCTCGACGACCTACGCCGCGTGCGCGACCAGACGTTCCATGCCGTCGACGCGCTGGTGGTGCCGACGGCGCCGACGATCTACACCATCGAGCAAGTGCTGGCCGATCCCATTCAGCTCAACAGCCGGCTCGGCACTTACACCAACTTCGTCAACCTGCTCGACCTCTGCGGCCTCGCTGTGCCGGCGTCGATGCGCGCCGACGGCGTGCCGTTCGGCATTACTCTGCTGGCGCCGGCTGGGCAGGATGCGGCGCTCGCCGCCATCGGGCGGCAATTCCATTACGCGACCGGCCTCCCGCTCGGCGCGCTTAAGCAGAAGCAGCCTCCGTTGGCGAACACATCGGCGGTTGCGGCGGCAGGCGAGGTCGCCATCGCGGTCGTCGGTGCGCATCTCTCCGGCATGCCGCTCAACGGCGAATTGCGTGCGGCCGGCGGCCGTTTGCTCGCGCGCGGCAAGACCGCGCCGCACTACAGGCTCTATGCGCTCGCCGGTACAACTCCGCCGAAGCCTGGCCTGCTGCGGGTGAAGAATGGCGTCGGAGCTTCGATCGAAGTCGAAACCTGGGCGCTGTCGGACGCCGCTTTCGGCCGCTTCGTCGCCGCGATCCCGCCGCCGCTCTCCATCGGCACCCTCGAACTCAGCGACGGCAAGCTCGTGAAGGGTTTTCTGGTCGAGGCGGAAGCCGTCGCCGGCGCCCGCGATATTTCAAGCTTCGGCGGCTGGCGGGCTTTCATCGCGCAAGAGAAGGCCGCGGTGTAGCCCGGCACGCGGCGAGGCGCGTTGTGTCGCCGCGTCAAGCGTCGATCATGCTGACGTGTGCGGCGACGACGCGCCAGCCTTCAGGGAAGCGCACCCAGGTCTGCATCTGCCGGCCGACCTTGCCCGGGAATGATGGACGGTCGTAGAGCGTCGAAGCCACCGCGAAGTCGCGGCCGTAAGTGGTGATGACGGTGCGCGACAACGAGCGCGCCAGGCCCGCCGACGGACGCGCGGCGCGAAACGCCATGATTTCCTTGAAGCCGTAGAGATTCTCGAAGCCGCCGTAGCGGATGGTGCGCGGATCGTCGCGGAACATGGCGTCGAGCGTGGCGACGTCGTTTGAGACCAGCGCCCTCTCGTAGCGGTCGAATTCGGCTTTCACTTCGGCGATGACCTCCGGCAGGTCGATCTCCATTCTTTCCTCCCGAAAATGTCGTGCTTACAGCGCCGGCCGCATCGCGGCGACGACGCCCTTGGCTTCGAGCGCATGCGCGATACGCAGCGCCACGTCTTCGCGCCAGGGCGCGGCGATGACCTGCACGCCGATCGGCAGCGGCGCAAGCGGCACCGGCACGGCGACGACCGGCAAGCCGATGAAGGAGATCGGCTGCGTATAGATGCCGAGGTTGGCACGCACCGGCATCTCGATGTCGCCGAGCTTGAACATCTGCTGGCCGATCAAGGGCGCGGTGCATGGCGTGGCCGGCGCCAGGATGGCGTCGACCTGCGTGAACAGCTTGAGCACTTCCGTCCGGTACCAGCGGCGGAATTTCTGCGCCTTCACCACCAGCGCGGCCGGCGCCAGGGCGCCGGCGATCAGCCGGTCGCGCACGGCCGGATCGTAGTCCTCCGCGCGCTTGCGCAGCCGGTCGAGGTGCAGGCTCGAGCCTTCAGTCGCGGTGATGACGAAGGCCGCCGCGCGCGCCCGCTCGGCTTGCGGAATCTCGATGTCACGATTGGCGCCGAGCGCCGCCGCGACGCGGTCCATGGCGTAGACTACTTCGGCGTTCTTGCATTTGAAGTAGCCGCCGGCGACGGCGATGCGCAGCCCATGCAGGCCGCGCTCCAAATGCGGCAACGTCGGCTCCGCCGCACGGTCGGCACAGGCCGGGTCGTCGGGATCGGGACCCTGCATGGCGTCGTATGCGAGCGCGAGGTCGCGTGGGGTGCGCGCAAAAGGGCCGAAGTGATCGAGGCTCGCGACAAAGGGAAATCCGCGGGCGCGCGAAAGCCTGCCGTAAGTCGGCTTGAGGCCGAACAGTCCGCACAGCGACGACGGCACGCGGATCGAGCCGTTGGTGTCGGACCCGAGCGAAATCGGCACCAAGCCGCCGGCGACCGCTGCGCCCGAGCCGCCCGAGGAGCCGCCGGTCATGCGGGCGAGATCGTGCGGATTGTGCGAAGGGCCATCGTGGATATTCTCGCCGGTAAAGTCATAGGCGTATTCGCCCATGTTGAGCGCGCCGACGAGAACCGCGCCCGCTGCTTCCAGCCGCTCGATCAGCGCCGCATCGCGCGCTGCGGGCGGTAAATCGCGGTTGATCTTCGAGCCGGCGAGCGTCGGCAGCCCG
>DATJYT010000304.1:0-6179 GCA_035499475.1 Xanthobacteraceae bacterium
AGCAGGAGAAACGCGGTCCAGACCACGGCGCTGATCCGGTTGTCCGACAGGGCATCGACGAGAAACTTCACGCCATATTGCGTGCTGACCGAGCAGCCGACGGCCGCCAGCACCGCGGCGAGAATGACGGCGTGGGAGCCCAGTCGCTGGCGAATGTATCGGTAGATGAACGCGAGGGGGCGGTGGGCGTAAGCACAGAGCTCGTCCATCTTGACCTTTTTCTCCGCTCTTGAGTCTTCCCCGGTTCTCGGTCGTGAAAGTGTGACCCTTGCGGGCCGTTTCCATGATGAAAACATGACGCCGCCAACAGGCCACGCCCGCAGCGGCCCGGCGTCAGCGGCTGCTGCCGAGCAAATAGAACGACGTTGCAACCCGCAAAAAGTTCCCGAAACGGCGAGAAATTTAGTTCCAATTTAAACTGGCGAATTCGGCCTGTTGATCGTTGTCCTTGCGGCGTTTCGCTGCCGGGAGAGGGCTTGCCCGCAACAGGACAGCAATAAGGAGATTTCGTTCATGCGCATCGCGCAGATTGCGCCGCTGACAGAAGCGGTTCCGCCGAAGCTCTACGGCGGCACCGAGCGCGTTGTCTATTGGCTTACGGAAGAATTGGTGACGCTCGGCCACGATGTGACGCTTTTTGCCAGCGGCGATTCGATCACTTCCGCGAAGCTCGAAGCGTCCTGGCCACGGGCGTTGCGGCTCGACGGTTCGGTACGCGATCCGAACGCGCTGCACATGATGATGCTCGAACGCGTGCGCCGGCGCGCGGACGAGTTCGACATCCTCCACTTCCACCTCGACTACTATCCATTTTCGTTGTTCGCGCGGCAGGCGACGCCGTTCGTGACCACGTTGCACGGCCGGCTCGACTTGCCGGAGCATCAGCCGTTGTTCGACGCCTTCTCGTCGATACCCGTGATTTCGATCTCGGATGCGCAGCGCCGGCCGCTGCCGCAAGCCCGTTGGGTCCAAACCATCCACCACGGACTGCCCGAGATGCTGCTCACGCCGCAGCCGGTGAAGCCGTCATATTTCGCTTTCCTCGGCCGAATCGCGCCGGAAAAAGGGGTCGACCGTGCGATCCACATTGCGCGGCATTGTGGTGCTCCGCTCACGATCGCCGCCAAGGTCGATAAGGCCGACGAGGATTATTACGAGCAGCGCATCAAAGGGCTGATCGATGGATCGCAAGTCCAATATATCGGCGAAATTACCGATGCCCAGAAATCGGCCTTCCTGAGCGGTGCAATAGCGCTCCTGGTGCCCATCGATTGGCCCGAGCCTTTCGGCCTGGTGATGATCGAAGCCATGGCCTGCGGCACGCCCGTGATTGCCTTCAACCGCGGCTCGGTTCCGGAAATTGTTGACAATGGCGTGACCGGCTTCATCGTTGAGGACGAGAAAGGCGCGATCGGTGCGATCGATCGGCTTGGACACTTGTCGCGAACGAGGATTCGCGAACGCTTCGAACGACAATTCACCGCCCGGCGCATGGCGAAAGATTACCTCGCGGCGTATCGGCAGCAGATGGATCGCTTAGCGCCGCGTCTGCGTCTGGTCTCCGCGGAGGACTCACCGGCGCTCTAGTTTTGGCTTTAGGCTGGCGCATAGAGCCTCACGCCTCGCCGCTTGCCGGCTCCTGATCTTCCTCGACCGGCCGCGTCTCCGGCATGAACGCCAGAACCGTCGTCAGTGCCACGATGGCAACTGCGGCCAATTCGAAAAACGCCGACGCGCTGCCGAAATGGTCGGTCATATAGCCGGCGAACGTCGTGCTCAGCGATGCGCCGATGCCGGTTGTGGTGCCGACGATGCCCAGGCCGAGATTGAAGTGGCCGGTGCCTCGGGTCAGATCGGCAATGACCAGTGGCACCAACACGCCGATAATCGAGGCGGTGATGCCATCCAGTACCTGCACGGCGACCAGTACGTAAGGATCGTGCACGGTGGCGAACAGAAGCCCGCGCAACGGCAGCGCGGCAAATCCCGCTATCAATAAAGGCCGGCGGCCCCAGATTTGCGCCTGGCGTCCGACCCAGGGTGAAAGCAGCGCGACTACGAATTGCGGCACCACGATGCAAGCCGCGATCAGCACCGTCGCCCATTGGCTCGATCGCATCGTCACGACGCTGCCCATCAAGGGCAGCATCGCGGAATTCGCCAGATGGAACAGCATGACGCAGCCGCACAGGATGAGCAGCGGCCGTTGCCGCAGCAGGTCGCCAAGCCTGGTGGATTGTCGTCGCTCACTTGCGTGTGGCTGCGGCGTTCCGCCATGTGCGCGCTCGGCGTCGATCTCCTGGGGCGCGATCAGCCGCAGTGCGATGAGGGCCGGCACAAGGAGAATGGCGGTGACGAAGAACACGCCGCGCGCCGAGAAAAAATAACCGCATGCGCCCATGGCCGCCGCCGCCAGCCCGTTGCCGATCGACGCGAAGCGGGCATTGCGGCCGAGCCGTTCGCTGATGGCGGCGTGACCGACGAGGCCGAGGCTGATCGCGGCAATAGCGGGACCGAGCACGCAGCTCGCGGCCGCGTGCAGCACCGAGGCTGACATGACGACGGCGAGGATGGGCACTGCGGCAAAGCCGAGCGCGCTGATCGCAATAACGGTTATCCCGATCCCCGCCACGAACCGTTCCGAGCGCGCGGCATCGACCAGCGCGCCGCCCGGCATCTGGCCGATCAGGGCGACCAGCGATGCCACCGACAGCACCAGGCCGATATCGACCTGCGTCCATTTCTGCGCCGTGAGATAGACGGAAACGAACGGGCCAAATCCGGTCTGCACGTCGGCGACAAAGAAGATGAACCAGTCGAGCCCGCGCAGGCTTCGCCGCGACGGCAATGGCCGGCCGGTCGGCTGACGCGCCCCCAATTCGATCACTGCGCCGCGCTGGCCCGTTGTCCCGCCACCTTGATCCGACCTGTCGCTGGCACGACGTGATGGTTCCACGGACAGAACGATCCTCCGCGATTGCAGGTGCAAGTTACGGATAGGACCAGGGCTCGAGCTTGCCTGCGGCGCCAAGTACGACGACGGGTTTGCCGTCCTGATATTCGGGTGCGGCCTTGACCTGATCGCGGTTCAGTTCGAGCCTGATGTGGTCCGGTTTGTCGCCCGGCGCCGGAAAGCGCAGTGCGCCCCAATCGACCACGATCTTGCGGCTGCCGACGCCGAGGAAGCCGCCGAAATCGATAATGGCGGCGCGCACCTGGCCGGTGTGATCCACCAGGACATCGACGATGCGGCCCATATTCTCGTCGGCGCTGCTCCGCACCTCGCGGCCGAGGATGCCCTGGACCTCATGACTGTTGAGGACCGTCACCGCCGCCGGTGCGGTCGCGGCGGGTGCGGCTGTATCCTTGCCGTCTTGCTGCTGGGGGGGCGCCGGTGCCGCGCTGTTCTCGGCCCTCGCAAAAGGAGAAACGCTGCAGAGCACGGTCAGCGTGACCATTGCCGCCGCCCGGCGATGACGCGCGCGCATAGAGTCCCCCGTTTTGCGGTTGACGTTCTTGCTCAATCGATTGAGGGGCGCCGCGGTTCCATTTTCGTTGTGGCTCGCGATCGGGGGGGAACCGTTATGAGCACAGCACGATGGAGATCTGAACCTGCCCAGTGGTACGAAGAATATCGAGCGATGTCGCGTCCTTATAGCGGCGTATGGTGATGTCGGCGCTGGCCGCACCGAGCCGCAGATTGCGCAACGTCACCTCGTCGACGAAGCTGGGCAGGGCCGGATTGCGCAGCCGGATTTCATTGTTCAACGGATCGAATTCCAAGCCTAGCGACGCTTCAAGCAGGGTGAACGGTGTGGCGCTGGCCCAGGCTTGCGGCGAGCACGCGACCGGGTAAACCGTCGGACCCTGGCCGTGCTGGCGCGGGAAGCCGCAGAACAATTCGGGCAGGCGCCTCAGGTCCATGTAGCTCGCGGCATCGAACAGCGCCTTGAAGAGCTGTGCCACCGCCTGCGTGAGCCCGTAGCGCGCGAAGCCAAGCGCGATGAGGGCGTTGTCGTGCGGCCAGATCGAGCCGTTATGGTACGACATCGGGTTGAAGCGAGCTTCGCCCTTGGCGATAGTACGGATGCCCCAGCCCGAGAAGAACCGGTTTTCCATCAGGCCGCGCGCCACCGTTGCGGCGCGCTCGGCGCTTGCGATGCCGGTGAAGAGCACTTGCCCGGCATTGGACGAGCGCACGCGGCACGGCTTCTTGGCGCCGTCGAGCGCCAGCGCGAAGGTGCCGATCTCCGGGCACCAGAAAGCGGCTTCGAATTTCTCGGCCAGCGCAGCGGCGTCGCTGTCGAGCTTGCGGGCTTCATCCATGCGCCCGAGCCGAGACGCGCAGCGCGCGGCCACGCGCTTTGCGGCATACACGTAGCCCTGCACCTCGGCGAGCGCGATCGGACCTTCGGCGAGGCGGCCGTCGGCATGAAAGATCGCGTCGTAGGAATCCTTCCAGCCTTGATTGACCAGGCCTTGTTCGCTGGCGCGGCGGTATTCGACAAAACCGTCGCGGTCCGGGTCGGCCGGCCCGTCGATCCAGCCGAGCGCGGCCTGAATGGCCGGCCACAACTCTGCGATCGTGCCGTCGTCGCCAGTGCGCTCGGCATGAAGCCCCGCCAGCAAAACAAACAGCGGCGTGGCATCGACGCTGCCGTAATAGAGACCGAACGGCACTTCGCGCAGCGCCGCCATTTCACCGCCGCGCATCTCGTGCAGGATTTTTCCGGGCTCGGCATCGGAAAGCGGATCGAAGCTTGTCGCCTGATAGGCCGCGAGCCGGCGCAGCACGCCCTGCGCGATGTCCGGATTCCACCACAGCATTTGCAGGGCGGTGATCAGACCGTCGCGACCGAACGTCGTCGAATACCAGGGCGTGCCGGCATAGGGATAGCGTCCCTGCGGCGTCTGGGTCATCAGCATGGCGAGGTCGGCGGCCGAGCGACACAAGATCTCATTCAAGACGTCGTTTGAGGTTTCGACGGTGGTTCCGTTGCGCGTTGCCGCCTTGTGGGCGCGGCGTGAATTCAAAAGCCCGCGCAGGAACGGCATCGGCGCCGCCTCGTCCCGGTCGCATCCTACCGCGAGAAAGATGGGTTCCGCCTCGCCGGGCGCGAGCTTGAAACGGTAGGACGCCATATTCGGCGCAAGCTTGGTCGGCGGGGGATCGAAGGTGAGCATCGTCCGCCTCGTCTTCCGGTCGAGGCCGTCGTAATGTAGTAAGACGCGGTCCAGCCCCGCCACCTTGCGAGTTGCGATGCCGCGACGCTCACGGTGCATGCCACGCACTTCGAACAGATCGGCAAAGTCGCTGTCGAACGCGATACCGAGCACAAGCTGCACGGATCGGTCGCCGAAATTGCGGATGCCGAGGCGTTGATAGGCAGTCCCCTGCCACAGGAAAAACGTGCGCACGATGTGCACGGTGTCCTTCGACAGGACGATACGCTGACCGGCATAAATATCCGGATTAGTGAGGTGGACCGTAAAAAGCGTGTTGTCGTCGCGCAGGGTGTCGCCGAGCAACAGAAGGGGCCGCTCGTTCAAGCTCAGTTCGAGGCGCGATAGGAAACGCGTATCGTGATCGAACAGGCCATCGGAGCCGCCGACGGACACGCCGATGTCGCCGTGGCTGTCCAGAACCAGAAATGTGTCGTCGCACTTGAGCGTGCGCCGCAGCCGGCTCGCCGGTCCGGTGACCGGGATATAAAACGGCGTTTCGTGAACTTCTTCGGCGGGCACGGCCCGCGCGGCGCTGTCGATGGGCATGATTATGCGAGAATCGCTGTTCGCTGCGGCAAAGCTATGACCCCTTGGCGACGCACGAAGGACGAATTGCCATAGCCAACAGCGCCGCCTCCGTGCCTCGACTGCCGCAGGTCTTTGCCAACGCCGGATTGGGCCGCGATGTTCCCTGGTGTGGCAGTGTCGTGGGACGAGCCGCCGTTGCGGCTTGGAAAAGGCGGCCGCCCCGAACTTCATGGCGGGTCTGCCTTGCCCCTGACGGTCATGGCCGCTATATCGAGCGGCAGACTGCCGCCGCCGACGGCGGCTTTCTTGTCCCGGGCCTCCCAGTTGGCCCGCGGCAAAAGTGGTGGAAGTGCCTAACCTCTTGTCATTCCACGGTTAGGGCGCATAGCTCAGTTGGTAGAGCAGCTGACTCTTAATCAGCGGGT
>DATJYT010000305.1:0-2814 GCA_035499475.1 Xanthobacteraceae bacterium
GAGGCGCTTGGGACATAAACGACGTCGAGGTTGAGCCCGGCGTCTGCGAAGAAGCCCTTGCGGATGCCGATATACCAAGGCCAGCCCACCGCATTGGGCGCGCCGATCATTCCAGTGGCAATGCTCTCGGCTGCTTGGGCCGATTGGCCGCCGGGGTAGAGAACGCCCAACGTCATGGCGCACAGGGCGACGCCCAATACGCGCGCATAGCGCTTGCGCAACATTGTCTGATCCTCCCGAACGCGCCGCGTTTCTGTCGTCGCGGCGCGTGAGCTTATCACGCAGTGTCGCGGAAGTTCGAGGCAAGAGGCCGCATGCGGCCGGGCTCTTTGCAACCGATGCCGTCTCAGGTGGCCTCAATCCAATGGCGCCGCATAGGGCGAAATGGTAGTTCTACCCAATAAAATTGGGCCAAATGGACATGTTGGCACTGGCACAGTGGCTCTCGGCGACGCCGTTGAGCGCCGCGATCCAGAACGCGCTGTGGCTGATCCCGCTGTTGCAGACGATCCATATCCTGGCCATTGCCATGGTGATTTCCTCGATCTTCATGATCGACTTGCGGGTGCTGCGGATTGCGACGTCGCAGCCGATGCCGGAGACCGCGCGCCGCTTCGTGCCGTGGATCTGGACCGGCCTTGTGCTGCTGGCGCTGAGCGGCGCGACGCTGATCGTCGGCGAGCCCGAGCGCTCGCTGCCCAATCCGGCGTTCCAGATCAAAATGCTTCTGCTGGCGCTGGCGATCGCCGTCACCGGCGCGTTTCAGGCTTCGCTGCGGCGCGAGCCGGCGCAATCGGAGAGGGCGGATCAAAGCCGGCGCATGACCAGCGTGCTGGCCGTCAGCGCGTTGGTGCTGTGGTGCGCCATCGTGGTCGCTGGGCGCTGGATCGCCTACATCAAAGCGACCTGACCGGTCGGTGGGGGCGTCGTCGCGGGGGAGTGAAATTTGGAATCCGTGTTGCCGGTCCTGCAATGGCTGGAAGGTTCTGCGCTCGCCGTCACCATCACCGAATCGGATTGGGTGTTTCCGGCGATCGAGACCGTTCACGTGCTCGCGCTCGCGCTCGTCATCGGTACGGTTTGCGTGGTCGATTTGCGCTTGCTCGGATGGGCTTCGCCAAAATGGCCCTACCGGCAACTCGTCCGCGAGACGCTGCCATGGACATGGGCCGCCTTCGGATTTTCGGTGGCCACCGGCAGCCTGATGTTCATCACCCAGGCGGTCGAGTATTACCAGAACACCGCGTTTCGCATCAAAATGCTGCTGATTATGCTCGCAGGCATCAACATGGTGGTCTTCGAGCTGATCACCGCGCGCGAAGCGGCCAAATGGGATCACGGCATGCCGGTGCCGCCGGCCGCCAAGCTTGCCGCGACATTGTCGCTGATGTTCTGGGTGTCGATTGTATTCTTCGGCCGGCGCATCGGCTTCACCATGATTCCCGAATAGGTCCTCGCGCCTTATCCGCGTCCGAGAGCATGGCTGCCGACCTTCTCCGCTCCGCTCAGGCGTTGAGATTTTCTCGCAGCGTCGGCCCGGCATATTGTTTTTTCGTGAGGCCGCGGCGCTGAAGTTCCGGGACCACGTGGTCGACGAATTCGCGGATGTTATCCATCGCCGAATAGCCGCGGCCCAGGATGAAGCCGCCGTTGGCGCCGGTGCCATAATGCAATTCCTCCAGCCGATCGACGATCGACTTCGGCGTGCCGGCCGCAACCAGGATGCGGTCGACCAGGAAGCGGTGCGCGAATTCCCGCAGCGGCTGTTTGGGATCGACAGTTTTTAGCAATTCCTCGAAGCTGCCGAGGTTGCCTTTTTGCGCGCGAACCGCATCGGCGAAGTCCGCAAGCCGCATGCCGGGTTTGGCAGTCGAGAAATCGACGCCGTACTGCGCCGACATTTCGACGAGGCCCGCCTCGGGCGGGATCGAATCGAGATAACGACGTTCCTTTTCCGCAGCATCGGCATCGGACTCCGCGACCTGGATGCGGATCGACCACAGAATTCCGATGTCGCGGGGCTTGCGCCCCGCGGCGGCAAGCGCCGCGTCGAGCGCATGGCGATGCTGCTTCATGCTGGCGATGGTGCGGCGGGTGCTGAATTGCAACTCGGCATAGGTGGCGGCGAGATTCATTCCCGGCCCGGACAGCCCGGCCTGAATGATCACCGGTCGGCGTTGCGGCGACGGCAAGGCGGGCAGGGGACCGCGTACGTTGAAATAGCGGCCACGATGGTCGATGCGATGCACTTTCTCGGGATCGGCGTAGATGCCGTTGGCGCGGTCGAGCACCAGCGCATCAGGCTCGATGCTGTCCCAGAGCTTGCAGGCGACGTCGAGGAACTCCTGCGCCCGCACATAGCGCTCGTCGTGATCCATCATCTCGTCGAAGCCGTAGTTGGCGGCCTCGTTCTTGTAGGCGGAGGTGACCGCGTTCCAGGCGATGCGGCCGCGCGTGACGTGATCGAGCGCGTTGAACAGCCGCGCGCAATGGAACGGATGATGGTAAGTGGTCGACAGCGTCAGCGCGAAGCCGACGCCCGGCGCGGCCTTCGCCATCAGCGGAATCATCGGCGTCATGTCGTGGCGCGGCCATTTGGCGCCGTAGCGCACCACGGCGTGGTGGTCGCCGCCGTAATCCTCCGATGTGCCGCCGGTGTCGCCGAAGAACAGCATGTCCATCACGCCGCGCTCGGCGACGCGGGCGATGTCTTCGTAGAATTCGGACGTGCCGTAATACGGATAGGTCCAGGAGCGCCAGAGATAATCGGTGTGGAGAAAGGAAAGGTCGGCAGCGAGATGGATCGTCTCCGAT
>DATJYT010000306.1:0-10162 GCA_035499475.1 Xanthobacteraceae bacterium
GAGATGTCTAATTTTTGGCATGTATGACTCCTGAAAGTTCTGCTTCAGTGCCAGCGATAGATGCTACTTCCATACTTTCACAGGACATCCCGCTGTCAAGCTGGGGTGTCGGGCCTTGCCGAGTCACTCGGCGTGGATGTCGGCGAACTTCACAACCTTCGCCCACTTCGCGGTCTCGTCGGTGATGAGCTTGCCGAAATCGGCGGGCGAGCCCGCAAGCACCATGCCGCCCAAAGCGACAAGGCGTGACCTGATCTGCGGATCGGCGAGCGCGGCGTTGATCTCCCTGTTGAGCATGTCGATGATTTCTTCGGGCGTATTCTTGGGCGCGCCGACCCCATACCACGTGCTTGCTTCGTAACCCGGCACGAAGTCGTTGAGGGACGCAACGTCGGGCATGATGTCGGATCGCGTCGTCGTCGTGACAGCCAGCGCACGCAACGCGCCGGCTTTGACATATTCGATCGATGCCGGCATCGGAATGAAGATCACTTGCACCCGTCCGGCGATGAGGTCGGTCAGCGCCGGGGTCTCGCCGCGATAGGGCACGTGGACCAGTTTGACGCCGGTCATCATCTGGAACAATTCGCCGGCGACGTGGCCGACGGTGCCGCTGCCGGATGACGCCAGGTTGATTTTGCCCGGATTGGCTCTGGCGTAGGCGATAAATTCCGGGACGGTTCGCGCCGGCACCGCAGGATTCACTGCCATGACATTGGGGACGCGGATGAAGCTTGCGACCGGCGCAATGTCGCGGATGAAATCAAAGCTCAGGTTCTTATAGAACGACGCATTGATCGCGGCGACGGGACCCACATAAGTGAGGGTGTAGCCATCCGGCGGCGCCCGCACCACCGCTTCGGTCGCCAGATTGCCGCCGGCGCCGGGCCTGTTCTCGACGATGACCTGCTGGCCCAGCCGCTCCGACAGCCATTGGCCCATCATGCGCGCAACAATGTCGACGCCGCCGCCGGGAGGGAAACCGACGACCAAGCGGATCGGCCGCGACGGGTAGTTCTGCGCCAGCGCCCATAAGGCTCCGGCCCAAAGCGCGGTCGTGCTCGCCGCCAGTTTCATGAAAGTTCTGCGGGGCAGCTTCACGACGTCAATCCGGACCCTGGGGTCAATGCTTTACGCGGCCTCGACCGCGATGCCCTCTTGCTCGCAGGAATTGGCGATGTCGCAAACCGTGGCGCGCTGCATGTCGCGCTTCCAGCGCAAATCATCGAACTCGGTTCCCCGATGCATGGTGCACCGATTGTCCCAGATCACCAGATCATGGACGCGCCAGCGATGTGTGTAGACGAACTGGCGTTGCGTGGCGTGCGCAACGAGATCATCGATCAGCTTTCTGCTTTCATCCTCGGGCATGGCGAAGATGCGGCCAGCGTGCGAAGCAAGGTAAAGCGATTTGCGTCCGGATTCCGGGATGGTGCGCACGACCATTTGCGGCACCGGCGGCATTTCCCGCCGTTCCTCGTCGCTGAAATTGCTGAAACCCAGCCGCGCGCGCGAATTGAAAATCGAATGCTCGGCCACCAGCCCGGCGAGGCGGCGCTTCATATCCTCGGGCAGTGCGTCATAGGCCGCACGCTCGTCGGCAAATTCGGTGTGGCCGCCGATACCCGGGATCGATCGCGCGTACAGTAAAGAGGCACGCGCCGGCAGGCGCTTGAAGGAGCTGTCAGTGTGCCAGAGCCGATTGCCGAGCTGGAACATCCGCTGCCTGCTGTCCTTCGCCCAAACCTCGTTGTCGGGATCGAGATTCGATACGTCGGCGAACTCTTTGCGCACGCGAAGCTTCGCATCCTTGCGAAACACGGCGATGGTCGTTTCGAGCGGTCCGAAGAGCCGGGCGAAGTCCAAATGCTGGTCCTGAGAAAGCTGCTGGTCGGGAAAGATCAACACCGCATATTTCGTGAATGCGTCCTTGATGGCCTGGATGTCCGACGGCGCGATGGGCACGGACAGATCGATGTCGCCGATCTCGGCGGCGAAACTCGGCGTGACCGGGCAGACCGTGACTGCCATGGGGGTACTCCTTATCGCGTTCGTTGCGCCGCCTCGGTCACGATCTTGTAGGCGTCGTTGAGCAGCGGCTTGGTCTTCGACACGTCGGCGCCGACACTCGAAAATGTTTTCATCATGCTGGCCTGCTCGTCGGGCGGCAGGCTGATCAATTCGCCGCCGCTGTCGGTCCAGCCCTTGCGCGCTTTGTTGACGATCTCGATGGCGATGGGCGTGAGCGCGGCCTGCTCCTTGGCCGCATCGTTATCGACGATCTTTTGCAGGTCGGCGGGCAGTGAGTCGTACCAGAGCTTGCTGATCTCGACGATGGCATAGACCGCAGGTTGGCCGGTCTCGGTCACGTATTTCGCGGCGTCCTGAAAGTGCATCGGAGTCCAGACTACGATGCCGCCGACCGCGCCGTCGACGGCACCTTGTTGCAGCGCCGGCACGACATCGCCGAGCGTCATGGCCACCGGCGTTGCGCCGAGCCGCTCGATCGACTGGGTCTGGAACGGGGAGGCGAGCACACGGATTTTCTTGCCCTTGAAGTCCGCCAAGCGGCGGATCGGGCTTTTCGCGATCACCGAGGATGGTGCGTTCATGAATAGCGCAACGCCATGCAGGCCTTTATTTGCGCCAAGTCCAAGCATCACTTTCTTTACGGCCGGATCGGCGGCCAGGCGTTCGCCATGCTCCATGGAATCGACCAGGCCGGGCGCCGCCATCAGTTCGAAGCGCTCGTCAACGCCGACAAAAAATTCAGGTGGAATGAGTGCACATTGGATCGCGCCGAATTGGGTGCCCTCGATCTGCCTCGGGATCGTCCCCAATTGGCTCGCCGGATAGATTTCCGTCTTGATGCGGCCTCCTGAGTCCTTCTCGATCGCGGCCGCGTAGTTCTTGGCATACATGTAGCTCGGATCGTTCAAGGTCGGCAGCGTCATCTTCATCGTGAAGGTCTTGTCTTGGGCCATCGCCGCGCTGGATGTGAGCGCCGACGACAAAGCAATCGCCTTGGCGACGGTAACGGCCCGAGAAATAAGCGTTGCTCTTGTGGACTTCATGGTCGTTTCCCCCGTGGTCGGTGATTTTTGATCATTTTAGCTTGTCCTGGCGCTCTCCGCAGGGTTGCGGGGCCGACGCCGATGATTCACATCGATCTCAGTCTAGCTTGATGTCGGCGGCGCGAATGACTTTACCCCACTTGTCGTTTTCGTCTGCTATGAATTTTCCAAATTGCGCGGATGTCATTCGCATCGGCTCGACGCCCAAGTCCGCCAGCCGCGCCTTCGGGGTGGTCTCGGTCAACGCCGCGTTGATCGTGCCGTTGAGCCTATCGATGATTTCGCCGGGCGTACCCTTCGGTGCGCCGATTCCGTACCAACCGAGCGCCTCGTAGCCCGGCACGAATTCGTTTGCCGTCGGAAGATCGGGAAGCGCGTCCAGGCGGCTCTTCGTGGTGACCGCGAGCGCGCGCACTTTGCCGGCTTTGACGAATTCCATCGATTGCGGAATGGGATTGATCACCACCTGCACCTGACCGCTGATCAGGTCAGGCATATAGTTGGTGCGGTACGGGACGTGCACCATGTCGATGCCGGCCATCATCATGAACAGCGCGCCGAAAATGTGAGACGAGGTACCGATGCCGCCCGAAGCCATGTTGACTTTGCCGGGATTGGCCTTGGCATAGGCGATGAATTCCGGAACTGTTTTGGCCGGCAGTGAATTCGTGATCAGGACGACGTAAGGGGCGTTTGCCACGGGTGCGACCGGTGTAATGTCACGCATGAAATTGAAACTGAGATTGTGGTAGAGCGACGTGTTCAGTACGTTGGTCAGCACGTCAACGAGGATCGTATAGCCGTCAGGCTGCGCCCGCACGACTGCTTCGGTACCGATATTGCTGCCGGCACCGGGTCGATTTTCAACGACGAATTGCTGGCCGAGCTTGTCTGAAAGGAATTGTGCTGCGAGACGCGCGATAATGTCCGGTGCGCTGCCGGCGGGGAAGCCCACCACCATTTGTACCGGTCGTGACGGGTAGGTTTCGGCACCTGCGATGTCCGGGGCCATCGGAAGCGAAGCAGCGCCCGCCGCCAATTGCAGAAGTGTTCTACGATCAAGATTCATCGATTTCCTCCGGACCTCGCCGCTTCTTGCACGAGAGCGCGACTGTTCGTGCAGGATAGAGCGGCCTTGGCGGCTGATAAAGTGCAAGTCTGCCGCAGGAGACATTGCCTGCACGCTCGCGGTGCGCTTAGAAGACCGGGCATGACCGGTCGCGCCAACTGTCCAGGTTGTTACAAGCTAAGGATGCCGGGCATGCCGGCTCGTATCCTTTGCGTTGCGGCGTTTTTCTTGGTTCCGGATGTGGCGCACGCCGCAGGGCTGGACGGCGCTTCGCTGCAATGGCCGTGGGCACTGCCGTTTGCCGGTATTCTATTGACGATTGCGCTCGGACCGCTCGCATTCCCGCGAATCTGGCATCATCACTACGGCAAATTCGCATTCGTCTGGGCGGCGCTGACGCTATTGCCCCTTGCAGTATTGCGCGGCGTCGATACCGCGCTTGCGGCCTTGGCGCATGCGATTGTGGGCGACTATCTCGGCTTCATTTCCATCCTGTTCGCGCTCTATGTGGTGGCCGGGGGTATCGTCGTTGCAGGTGCGTTGCGCGGTACGCCTTTGGTCAACACGCTGGTGCTTGCGCTTGGAACGCTGATGGCGAGTGTGGTCGGAACCACCGGCGCGGCCATGATTCTGATCCGACCACTGCTTCGCGCCAACGCCGCGCGGTCCAACAACGTTCATGTCGTGGTATTCTTCATTTTTCTTGTCGGCAATATCGGCGGCGCGCTGTCGCCGCTCGGCGATCCGCCGCTGTTCATCGGCTTTCTCAACGGCGTCGATTTCTGGTGGCCGGCGAAGAATCTTTGGCAGTCCACCGTATTCGCCGCCGGCTGCGTGTTGACGTTGTTTGTAATCGTGGATTGGTTCCTTTATCGCAAAGAGCGGCTGGAGGTGCCGGTCGAGGAAAGCGCCGGTGGTCTCCGGTTGCGCGGCATTGTCAATCTTTTCTTGCTCGCAATCATCGTTGCGGTGGTCATCGTATCGGCGCTGTGGTCGCCGGGCTTGACGTTCAACATCTACGGCACGCCGTTGGAGTTGGAGAATGCCATGCGCGACGTCGTGTTGATTCTGACCGCGCTTGCGTCGTTGTGGTTGACCGCGAGCGCGAACCGGGACGCCAATGGGTTTACCTGGGAGCCGATTATTGAAGTGGCGATTTTGTTTGCCGGCATTTTCGTCTGCGCGGTACCGGTCTTGGCTGCGCTCGATGCCGGCCGTGAGGGCTCGCTTGGCTGGCTTCTCGCCGTGGTAACGGCGCGCGACGGCGGCCCGCACCAGATCGCATATTTCTGGCTCACCGGCGTTCTCTCGGCGATCCTCGATAATGCGCCGACCTATCTCGTCTTCTTCAAGCTTGCCGGCGGCAATGCGGCGGAATTGATGGATCCGCTCGCTTCGGTACTTGCGGCGATCTCAATGGGCGCCGTCTACATGGGCGCTCTCACCTATATCGGTAACGCGCCGAATTTCATGATCTACGCCATCGCCACCGAACGCGGCATCAAGATGCCGAGTTTCTTCGGCTACATGGTGTGGTCGCTGGTGGTGCTCGGGCCGATCCTCGTGGCAGTCACTTATCTCTTTGTCGCGCCGCAATAGTCGCGGCCTGAACGATCAGGCGGCCAGTTGAGATACGACTTCTTCGGCGATTGACAGCGAAGAGGTCAGTCCAGGCGATTCGATGCCGAACAGGTTGACCAAATTCGGCATGTCGTGCGCTTGCGGTCCGGCGATCATGAAGTCGGCCGCGGGCTCTCCCGGGCCGGTGAGCTTGGGCCTGATGCCGCAATAGTCGGGCACCAACGAATCCTCCGGCAATCCGGGCCAATAGGTCCGGATGCGGTCGTAGAAACTGTCGGCGCGGCGGGGATCGACGGTGTAGCTCTCCTCGCTGATCCACTCGACGTCCGGCCCAAAACGCATCCGGCCGGCGAGGTCGAGCGTGACGTGCACGCCGAGCCCGCCATCGACCGGTGTCGGATAGATGAGCCGCGAAAACGCCGGGCGCCCGGCAAAACCGAAATAATTGCCCTTGGCAAGCACGAGTCGCGGCACCCTTTCAGTGGGATAGCCGTCAATGCGCTGCGCGAGCGCCTGGGCGCCAAGGCCCGCGGAATTCACCACCGCGTCGAACTCGATCACGCCGGCGTCGCGACCACCGAAGTGGACGCGCCAGTGCGGCGTCTTGAACGACATGCGCTTGACAGTGGTTTCAAACGCGATCATCCCGCCGCTGTCCTCCAATTCGCCCTGAAGCGCGAGCATGTAACCGTGGCTGTCGATGATGCCGGTTTCAGGCGACCATAGTGCGCCGATGCAGGAGAGTTCGCCCTCCATGGCGCGCGCCGCATTGCCGCCGACGATCTCAAGACCTTCGACCCCATTGGTCACGCCTTGTGCCAGGATGGTCTCGACCTTGGCGAGTTCTGCGTCGTTGGTGGCGACGACAAGCTTGCCGCACTTGCGATGGGCGACGCCGTGCGACATGCAAAATTCGTAGAGCAGCCGCCGGCCGCGCACGCAGTGGAAGGCCCGTAGCGATCCGGTCGGATAATACAAGCCGCCGTGAATCACCTCGCTGTTGCGCGATGAGACGCCGTTGGCGATGCCGCCCGTCGCCTCGGCAACCGTAACGTCATGGCCGGCGAGCGCTGCGGTGCGCGCAACCGCAAGCCCCACCACGCCAGCGCCGACCACGAGAATTTGCATTGCGCCAGGCGTCCCGTATCAGGCGGTTTTCCACGGAATGATGACGCGTTCCAACTCGTTGAGTGCCACGGTCAGCACGAAGCCGATGATCGCGATCATGAACAGTCCGACATACATTTGCTCAACAGAAAACGTCTCCCACGCGGTCCAGATCATGTAGCCGAGCCCGCTCTTGGCACCGATCATCTCGGCTATGGCGATGAGCACGAGCCCGATGCCGATGCCAAGCTTGAAGCCGGTCATGATCACCGGCAGTGCGCCCGGCAGAGCAATCGTCCAGAACGTGTTCCAGCGGCTGGCTTTATAGTTGCGGCCGACGTCGAGATAGATGCGGTTGATTTCGAGCACGCCGGTCGTCGCGTTGATCACGACCGGAAAGAATACGCCGATCGCCACCATGAAGATTTTCGAGCCTTCGCCGAGGCCGAAGATCAACAGCGCCAACGGCAGGATCGCGCTTTTCGGGATCGGATAGGTCGCCGCTACGATGGGATCGAAGGCCGCGCGTACCCAGCGGTTAAGACCCATGGCGATGCCGAGGATGAGCGCCGGCACGCCGCCGATCAGCGTGCCGAGCGCCAGGCGGCGTAAGCTGACCAGTGTGTTGGTCACGAGTTCGCCTGAACGCAGCATGTCGATCATGACCGCGATTACGCTCGTGGGCGCGGGAAAGAAACGGGTATCGATGAAGTGCAGCCGCGCCGCCACCTCCCAGACCACAAGGAGCGCGATCGGCGAGGCTATGCCGAGGATGCGCTCTCGCGTCCGCATCGAGAGGCCCAGGTTTTGTTCCATGCCACCGGCAATGGTTTGCGTCGTCATGTCGATACGTCCTTGTCTTCCTGCTCGCGGGCGCGCTGCACTTCGTCGCGCAAGTCCGACCAGATGCGATGCACAAGTTCGCCGAATTCGGGCGCCTTTTGCAATTCGATGATGTTGCGCGGGCGAGCGAGCGGCACGCGCACCATGCTTTTCACGCGCCCCGGCTGCGCCGTCATTACCATGATGCGGTCGCCGAGATAGACCGCTTCATCCACGCTGTGGGTGATAAAGACCACGGTTTTCTTCTGTTCGTCCCAGATGCGCAGCAGCTCCTCCTGCAACAGCAGCTTGTTCTGCGCATCGAGCGCCGAGAACGGCTCGTCCATCAGCAGGATTTCCGGATCATTGGCGAAGGCACGCGCGATCGACACGCGCTGTTTCATGCCGCCGGAGAGTTGATGCGGATAGTAGCCGGCAAAGCGCGTGAGTCCCGTAGCGTCAAGATAATGGCCGACGCGTTCCTTGATGATCGCGGGCGCGGCATTGCGCATGCGCAGCCCGTAGGCGGCGTTATCCCACACCGTCATCCAGGGGAAAATCGATTCGCCCTGGAACACCAAGGAATTTTCCGGCCGCTGCGACCCCGCCGGCGTGTCGATCTCGATCGTGCCTGCACTCGCGGTCTCAAGGCCGGCCAGGATCCGCAACAGCGTCGTCTTTCCGCAACCGGAAGGTCCGACGATCATGAAGAATTCACCGGGCTCGATATCGACCGAAACGCGGTCGACGGCGAGGAGCGTGCCGAAGGTTTTTTGCAGATTGCCGATCCGGATGGCCGGCCGCGACGGCCGCGGGCGTTCCGTGCTGCCGGGTGCTTCGCCGACGGCGCGTAAATTGGGAACGGGGCTCATCGGTTGTTCATCTCGGGCCGCACCCATTGTGACGGGCAATGCGACCGATCTCAACTCGCGACGCCGGCGGGCGATTGCAACGATTTCGCGCCTCTCGCTATAAGGCCGCACTTGACCTTGCGCGCCGCGCGGTTTTGTGTCGCAGCGCGAGGAGGGGCGTTCGCCCCGGGATTTGGAGGGGTGAAGGCCCATGGCGGATAATGTCGTCAAAGTCTGCGCGCAGTCCGATATCGCGCCCGAAAGCGTGAAAGCGTTCGAGGTCGGCGACCAGCGGCTCGCCGTCTACAACATCGAAGGCAAATTCTATGTCACGGACGACGAGTGCACGCACGCGTCCGCAAGCCTCGCCGACGGCATCCTCGAAGGTGACGTTATCGAATGTTGCCTGCATTTCGGCGCTTTCGACGTGAAAACGGGCGCCGTGAAGGCCCCGCCATGCTCGATCGCGCTGCGTACCTATAAGGTGGTGCTGCAAGGCGACGATGTTTACGTCGATCTCGACAAGAACGCGGCCGGAGAGTCGGCCTGATGAATCCGGCCGGCGCGGAAGTCGGCCAAGGGAGTGTGGGCCTCGGCATTGCGGGCCTTGGCATGGCCGGGGCGGTCATGGTGCGCGCCGCGGAAAAGCACCCTGAAATAAGACTCCGCGCCGCCGCCGATCCCCATGCCGCACCGCGCGAGGCATTCGCGCGTGACTTCAACGCGCGCGCTTACAGCGATATCCGCGAGCTTTGCGCCGACCCCGCCGTCGAGGTCGTCTATATCGCCACGCCGCATCAATTCCACGCCGAACACGCCGCGATCGCGGCAGCGGCCGGCAAGCACATCATTCTCGAAAAGCCCATGGCGCTGACACTCGCCGAGTGCGACACCATCATAGCCGCGGTCGACGCCGCGAAGGTACATTTGATCGTCGGTCACACCCACGCTTTCGACCCGGCGGTGAGGGCGATGGCACAGATCGTGTCGCAGGGTGAGCTCGGCCCCCTCGGCATGATTGCGGCGTGGAACTACACCAATTTCATTTATCGCCCGCGACGGCCTGAAGAACTCGACACTGCGCGCGGCGGCGGCATCCTGTTCAACCAACTCCCGCATCAGATCGATATGGTCCGGCTGATCGGAGGCGGACGGCTGCGCAGCGTCCGCGCCCAGGTCAATGCGCTCGATGCGGCGCGGCCGACGCAGGGCGGCGCCGTGGTCTTTCTCGAATTCGAGGATGGCGCAGCCGCTTCGCTGGTCTATGGCGGTTACGATTTCTTCGACAGCGACGAGCTGCATTTCTGGATCGGGGAACGCGGCGTGCCAAAGACGCCGGACCAGCACGGCGCGGCTCGGCGCGCGCTCGCCGGTCAGCGGGCCGAGGAAAGCCGCTTGCGGGTCGAATATTACGCGTACGGTTCGGCGGCTGCCTCACCGGCAACCCATCAACCGCATTTCGGTCTGATGATCGTGACCTGCGCCGGTGGCGAAATGCGGGCGTCGGCCGATGGCCTCATGGTTTATGACGCACGCGGCAGACGCGAAATCGCGCTGCCGAGGAGCGCCGCGATGCCTGGGCGCAGCGAGGTGCTCGACGACATGATTGCGGCGATCCGGAGCGGCCGCCGACCGCCACAGGACGGCCGGTGGGGGAA
>DATJYT010000307.1:0-10387 GCA_035499475.1 Xanthobacteraceae bacterium
GCATGCTCTAGTCCCAGCACATGGCCGACCAGGATGCGCGCGTCGAGGTCGGCCGAATCGATGCCGTTGGCGCGCAACGCCGAGGCCAATGCGCGCCGCGCCTCAGCGATGGTGCGTGTCTGGCCGCCTTCCGGTCGTGCAACAGCGGCGTCGGCAGCCATGGCCATCAAGCGGTCTCCTCGGCTGCCAGCAGCTCCGCTTGGTGCTCCGCGACCAACGCGTCGATGATCTCGCCCAGGGCTTCGCCTTCGAGAATCTGCGGCAGCTTGTAGAGCGTGAGATTGATGCGGTGATCGGATACGCGGCCTTGCGGGTAGTTGTAGGTGCGAATGCGCTCGGAACGATCGCCGGTGCCAACCTGGCCGCGGCGCTCGGCCGCGCGCGCAGCGTCGATTTTCTGGCGTTCGAAATCGTAAAGGCGGCTGCGCAGCACCGCCATCGCTTTGGCGCGGTTGCGGTGCTGCGAGCGGTCTTCCTGCATCGTCACCACAATGCCGGACGGGATATGCGTGACGCGCACCGCCGATTCGGTCTTGTTGACGTGCTGCCCGCCGGCGCCACTCGAGCGCAACGTGTCGATTTTCAGGTCATTGTCGTTGATGGCGAGGTCGAGCTCCTGCGCTTCCGGCAGCACCGCGACGGTGGCGGTCGAGGTGTGGATGCGCCCGGAGGCTTCGGTGTCGGGCACGCGCTGGACGCGATGCACGCCCGATTCGTATTTGAGCTTGGCGAATGCGCCGCGGCCGCGAATCTCGGCGATGACTTCCTTGAAACCGCCCATCGAGCCTTCGCTCGCTGTCACGATTTCGACCTTCCAGCCCTGCTTGGCGGCGTAGCGTTCGTACATGCGGAACAGATCGCCGGCGAACAGCGCGGCTTCGTCGCCGCCGGTGCCGGCGCGGATTTCCAGGATGACGTTGCGCTCGTCCATTGCGTCCTTGGGGAGGAGGGCAACGCGCAACCGCTGCTCGAGCTCCGCGCGCCGCGCTTCGAGCTCGGGCTTCTCGGCCTCGGCGATCGAACGCATCTCCATCTCGGTCGAGGGATCTTCGATGAGGCTTTTGAGGTCGTCGAGTTCGCGCAGCGCGTCGCGGTACGAGTTCACGGCCTCGACCACGGGCGCGAGCTCGGCAAATTCGCGCGACAGCTTCACATAGGTCTCGGGCGGCAAAGCCGCCGTAAGATCGCGTTCCAATGCCGCGTGCCGCGCGACAAGCGCGTTGAGTTTCTGATCGGGCAACATGGCTTCTAAGTAAAAGACATGGATGGTCGGGACAAGTACGGCGGCAACGATCCCTGTCGACCTAAATCTGCAGGCCGTGGTCGGCGGCAAATTTCTCCAAATGAGCGCGGATCGACATGGCGCCGTTCGATTTCTCGATCAGCGGGCACAGGAATGCGGCCGCCTTGCGACAGTCGAGATCGAGCAACAAGGCCTTGACCGGTCCCACTGCCGATGGCGTGAGGGAGAACGCACGGTAGCCGATGGCGGCCAGAGCCAGCGCTCCGATCGGTTGCGATGCAAGCTCTCCGCACAAGGTCACCGGCTTCTTGTGCGCATGGCTCTTGTCGGCGATGTCCTTGAGCGCGCGCAGCAGCGGCGCCGACAGCGTATCGAAGCGGTTTGAAACGCGCGGATTACCGCGATCGACGGCATAAAGAAATTGGACCAGGTCGTTCGAGCCGACGGAAAGGAAGTCGACACGATCGAGCAGCTCATCGAGCTGAAAGAGCAGCGAGGGAACCTCCACCATGCTGCCGACCTCGACCTCGTCGGGAAGCTTGTGGCCGTGGCGGCGCAGATGGGTAAGCTCGCGCTCGACCATTTCCTTGGCCTGGTCGAACTCCTGCACCGTTGCGATCATCGGAAACATGATCTTCAATGCGCGGTTGCCCGCGGCGCGCAGCAGCGCGCGTAGCTGGGTCCGCAGCAGGCCGGGACGATCGAGACCGAGGCGGATCGCGCGCCAGCCGAGCGCGGGATTTTCCTCCTCGACGTTGCGCATATAGGGCAGCACTTTGTCGCCGCCGATATCGAGGGTGCGGAAGGTCACCGGCTTGTCGCCTGCGGCGTCGAGCACGGCGCGATAGAGCGTGTATTGCTCGCTGGTGCGCGGAAAATTCGGCGCCACCATGAATTGCAGCTCGGTGCGGAACAGCCCGATGCCGGCGGCGCCGGTGTCGGCGATATGCGGCAGGTCGACGGTGAGGCCGGCATTAAGAAGGAGCGTCATTTCTTCGCCGTCCTTGGTGACGCATGGCTTGTCCCGCAGCGCCAGGTATTGCTGCTGCCGCCGCGCTCGCAGCCGCACGCGTTCGGCATAGGCCGCTTCCATGTCGGGCAACGGCCGCACATGCACGTCTCCGGTCGAGCCGTCGACGATGATGGCATCGCCCGGATCGGCGATGCCGGTCGCGTTATCGACCTCGCCGACCGTTGGAATGCCCAGCGCCCGCGCGACGATCGCCACGTGGGAATGCGGGCCGCCTTCTTCCAGGACGAGGCCCCTCAATCGCTTGCGATCGTAGTCGAGCAAGGCCGCAGGCCCCATCGAGCGGGCCACCAATATGGCGTTCTCCGGCAAGCTCTCGCGCGAGGGCGCGTGGTCGCGTCCGGTAAGCTGGCGCATCAGCCGGTTGGCGAGATCGTCGAGGTCGTGCAGCCGCTCACGCAGGAACGGATCGGTCTGACGCAGCATGCGCGCGCGTGTGTCGGACTGGACGCGCTCGACGGCGGCTTCCGCGGTGAGGCCTGTCATCACCGCTTCTTCCAGCTTGTGAGCCCAGCCGCGGTCGTAAGCGAACATCCGATAGGCTTCGAGAATGTCGCGGTGCTCGCCGCCCTCGACGACGTCGCCGTGCTCGAGCAATTCGTCGAGATTGGTGCGCAGCGTCTCGACCGCGGCTTCGAGATGCTTCAGTTCCTTTTGCACGTCATCGGCGATGAAATTGGTCACGACGACGCGCGGTTCGTGGAGCACGACGTGACCCAAGGCGATGCCGTCGCTCAACGCCGTGCCTTTGAGATGCACCGAACGCCGCACCGCCGGTTCGGCACCCGGCTGGGCCATCGCCGACAACTCGCCGGAGGCGATCATCTCGGCGAGCACCATCGCGGTCGTCTGCAGCGCCTCGACTTCTTCTTCCGAATAGGTGCGCCGTGCGCGGTTCTGCACCACCAGCACGCCGAGCGTGTTGCCGGCGCGCAGGATCGGCACGCCAAGGAACGAGTGATAGATTTCTTCGCCGGTTTCCGGCCGATACGAGAACGCCGGATGCGACTGCGCGTTCGACAGATTGATGGCGCTCGCCTGGCTCGCCACCAGGCCGACAAGCCCTTCGTCCGAACGCATCACCGTCTGGTGGACGGCGTCGCGCTTGAGACCCTCGGTGGCGTAGAGTTCGAGCGTGGAATCGACGCGCAGGACATAGACCGAGCAGACCTCCGCAACCATGTTTGCGGCGATCAGCACCACGATCTTGTCAAGGCGCTCCTGCGCACTGACCGGCTCCGCCATCACTTCGCGAAGCCGGCGCAACAGCACGCGAGGACCGCCGAGCGCGCCACGCATGGCGTGAGGTCCCTTGGGCACAAGTTGGACCGGGGCGTCGCCCGTCGCACCGGCCTTCATCGAAGATGAGGTCGCCCGGGTCCCGGCCCCGCGACGAACATCCTCAAGCCTATATCGAATGCGATATGCAAACCGCAAGCCAGAGACGCGGTTATGACGCCGCGGAATATTGTGCGCCGCAGCGTAAGCGGCGCCGACGCTCTCTCTTATGCGGGCGCTTTATCGAGACCGTAAAGGGAGTGCAGGGTGCGGACTGCAAGCTCCGTAAACGCCGCGTCAATCAACAAGGAGAACTTGATCTCCGAGGTCGTGATGGCGCGGATGTTGATGGAGCGTTCGGCGAGCGCTTTGAACGCCTGCGCGGCAACGCCGGCGTGGCTGCGCATGCCGATGCCGATGACGGAGATTTTGGCGACGTCGGTAGCGCCGTCGAGCCTGGTGTAGCCGATCGTCTGCCTGGCCTTGTCGATGACATCGAGCGAGCGCTGATAGTCGGCCGCCGGCACCGTGAAGGTGAGGTCGGTGGTCTTGCCGTCCGCCGAGACGTTCTGGACGATCATGTCGACATTGACGTTGGCCTCGGCGAGCGGACCGAAGATGGCCGCTGCCACGCCGGGCTTGTCCTGGACTTGGCGGATGGAAATCTGCGCTTCGTCCCGCGAAAAGGCGATGCCGGTGACTGTCTGCTGTTCCATGATCTCCTCCTCGTCGCAGATGAGGGTTCCGGGCGGACTGCTGTGCGGATCGATGTCCTCCGGCCGGTCGAAGCTCGAGCGCACGAAGATGCGCACGTTGCGCACCATGCCGAGCTCTACCGAACGCACTTGCATGACCTTGGCGCCGAGCGAGGCAAGCTCCAGCATCTCCTCGAAGGCGATCTTTTCCAGCCGGTGGGCGCGCGGCACGACGCGCGGGTCGGTGGTGTAGACGCCGTCGACGTCGGTATAGAT
The DNA here is from genome assembly GCA_035499475.1 of Xanthobacteraceae bacterium. Taxonomy (GTDB): domain Bacteria; phylum Pseudomonadota; class Alphaproteobacteria; order Rhizobiales; family Xanthobacteraceae; genus BOG-931. The sequence goes on from DATJYT010000307.1 coordinate 4,523, forward strand.
GTCGCAGCGGTCGGCGCTTATCGCGGCCGCAATCGCGACCGCCGACGTGTCCGATCCGCCGCGGCCGAGCGTGGTGATGCGGCCGGTCTCCTTATGCAGACCCTGGAAGCCGGCGATGACGGCCACTTCCCTGCGGTCCTTGAAACGCCGGATCAGCTCGGCGCCGTTGACGTCGAGGATGCGCGCGGCGCCGTGCGCGTCCGAGGTCAGGATCGGAAGCTGCCAGCCCTGCCAGGAGCGCGCATTGATGTCGAGGTCCTGGAGCGCGATGGCGAGCAGCCCGGCGGTGACTTGCTCGCCGGTGGCGACGACGGCGTCGTATTCCCGCGCGTCGTAAATCCGCCGCTCCTTGAGCGCGGCTTCGCACCAGGCGATGAGCTGGTTGGTGGTGCCGGACATGGCCGAAACGACGACCGCGACCTCGTGGCCGGCGTCGACCTCGCGCTTGACGTGGCGCGCGACGTTGCGGATGCGGTCGATGTCGGCAACCGACGTGCCGCCGAATTTCATGACAAGACGAGCCATGGCGGTGTTACATACCGGCGGGGTCCGGCGGCTGCAACCGGACCCCGCGCCGCCTCATCGTCTGAGAAAACGCCGTCAGTTCTTAACGAACTTCTTCAGGTCCATGTTGGCGGTGAAGCCGCCGAAAATGTTGCCGTCCTTGTCGGCGGCGAGACCCTCCGGCATTTCGATCTTCGGGTCCGGCGCGCTGATGAAGGCCGTGACCTTGCCGTCCTTGACGCTGCCGATGCGGATGCCCTGCTTGAACGGCGCGTTGACTTTGTCGCTCGACTGCGAATCCGCGACATAAAGGATATCGTCGCGGATATAGACGCCGCTGGGGCGGCCGAATTGTTTCCATTCGGCGAGGAATTTGCCGTCCTGATCGAAGATCTGGATCCGGTTATTCGAGCGATCGGCAACGAACAGGCGGCCGGCGGAGTCCATCGCCAGGCCGTGCGGGACGTTGAACTGTCCGGGCTCCGCACCGGCACTGCCCCAAGCCTTGATGAATTTGCCGCCCTTGTCGAATTTGACGATACGGGCGTTGGTCTTTTCGCCATGGCCGTCGGCGACGAAGATGTCGCCGTTTGGCGCGACGACGACGTCGGACGGTGAGTTGAAAGTATCGGGACCGTCGCCAGCGACATTGGGCTTGCCGAGCGTCATCAGCACGCGCCCGTCCGGCGCAAGGTGCGTAACGGTTTGTCCCTTGCCGTCGGTGACCCAGATCGTTCCGTCGCGGTCAGCAAACAGGCCGTGCGGCCAGTTGAATAGGCCGGAGCCGAAGCTCACGACCAACCGGCCGGAAGCGTCGAATTTCTGGATCGGAGCGATATTCGAGCCTTCGCAGGTTTTTGCTCCGCAGCGGTCGAACACCCACACACTGGTGCCGTCGCGATCGATATCGACGCCGATCGCCATTCCCCAGACGCGGCCTTGCGGCAGCTTGGCCCAGCTTTCGAGTACGTGGTACGGGTTGGGAGCACTATTGGGGTCTTCCGCCCGCGCTTGCGGCCCGGCTGCCGCGACGGCTGCGGCCGCGCCGATGAGGACCGCGCACAGCATCATTCTCGCGTGTTCGCGCATTGCATATTCCTCCCCTTGATATTTCTCGGACGCCCTCTTGGGCGTCGCGGACCTTCTTGAGCCGGTCCACATTAAGCGTGCGCTTTTTTGCTCCCGGCGACAAGCGCCGCAGCGGTGCTGGATTGTCTGGCCGAGTTGGATCGTGATACAGACCACGCGCTTGCAGCGGCGATGATCGCATTCGCGGCGAGCCAAACAGTCGCGTCGAATGAGGGTGCGAAATGCCGGCCGTCGTCGATCCCGTGAGCGGGCTCAAATTCTACGAGCTCAGTCACCGCTGGGGCATGTATACGCCGATCTTTCCGGGCTACGAGGAAATCAAGCTCGAGCGCATCACGCATCATGCCAAGCAAGGCGTGATGACGCATAAGATCACGACCATCTTCCACACCTCAACCCATGTGAATGCGCCGATCCATCTGATTCCCGGCGCCCCGGCTGTCGGCGACCTCGCGCTTCAGCATTTCTTCGGCACCGGTGTGGTGCTCTCGATCAAGAAGAAGAAATGGGAGCTGATCGAGCCTGCGGACCTGGAGCGTGCCAAGCCGAAAATCCAGCAAGACGACATCGTCATCATCAACACCGGCTGGCATCGCAAATATGCCGACAGCAAGGAATATTTCGGCTACGCGCCGGGACTGAGCAAGCGCGCCGCCGAATGGCTGGTGAAGAAGAAAGTCAAGCTGGTCGGCGTCGATACCGCCTGCGTCGATCATCCGCTGGCAACCTCGCTCGGGCCGCACCGCAACGGTCCGCAGATCAAATATCTGATTCCGGAATACAAGCAGGCGACCAAGCGCGAAGCGATCAAGGATTTCCCGGAATGGAATCCGGCGCACAAGACGTTGCTGGCGGCCGGCATTCCGACCGTCGAGAACGTCGGCGGCGATCTCGACGAAGTCGCGGGCAAGCGCTGCACATTCCAGGGATTCCCCTGGAAATGGCACGAGGGCGATGCCTGCGTCATTCGCCTCGTGGCGATTTTCGATCCTTCAGGCGCCTATCGCCTGGAGCGCGGCGAGAGCCACGCAAAGTCCGCTGTTTCGAGAAAATCAGCGCCGGCGAGGTCGAGCAAGGGCACCAACAGCATCGACGATCTTGAGTTGATCAATCTCAGCACCAATTGGGGTCACGGCATGCCGCAATGGCCGTCGCGTGCGAACCTCAATGTGCGGGTCGTCGAATTTCATGCCCGGGATGGTCTTCTGGTGCAGCAGTTCGAAGGCATCATGCATCGCGGCACCCATATGGACGCGCCGATCCATGTGCAGGAGAACGAACCGACACTGACCGGCTATCCGTTGTGGCGCTTCTTCGGCACCGGCGTTGCCGTCTCCATCCCGAAGGGCAAATGGGGCGTCATCACGCCGAAGGACCTGGAGCGGGCCGAGCCGAAAATCCGCAAGAACGACATCCTGATGATCAATACCGGCAGCCACCGCAACTACGGCGACAATCCCGATTACTTCGCCTATTCGCCCGGCCTCTACAAGGAAGCAGCCGAATGGATCGTCGATCGCGGCGTCAAGCTCGTCGGCGTCGACGTCCAGGCGCTCGATCACCCGCTCGGCACGTTCCTGGGCCCGCACGGGCCGGGACCGGCGCAGCCGCATCTCGACGTTGAGTACAAGGCCGAGACCGGCCGCCACATCATCGACGACTTTCCTTATTGGGAGCCGGCGCACAAGATCATGATGACAAACGGCATTCCGGGCATCGAAAATATCGGCGGCGACATCGATCGGATCACCGGACGGCGCTGTACATTCTTTGCTTTTCCCTGGCGCTGGCCGGAAGGCGAGGGCTGCGCGCTGCGCGTCGTCGCCGTCATCGACCCCAATCAGTCGTTTCGTTTTGAAACCGGGCGGTCATAGCCACGATGATTTCCGAGCCGCTGCGTCATCCGCTCTCGCTCTTCGACGTCAAGGGCAAAGTCGCCATCATCACCGGCGCCTCCGGCACTTTCGGGCGCGCGACCGCGCTTGCGCTCACGTCGCTCGGCGGCAAGGTCATGCTCGCCTCCGGCAGCAAGGACGAGCTCGATGAGGTCGCCGCCGAGGTGCGCGAGCTTGGCGGCGATCCCGCGGTCCTGGTGCGCCGCCCCGATAGCCTCGAGGATGCCAAGGCCATGCTCGATACGGCGTTGGCGAAATTCGGCAAGGTCGATCAGCTCGTCGTCGCTTCGGGCTTCAATAAGCCGGGGTTCATCCACGAGTTAGCATACGAAGATTGGCAGGCCGTGATGGACGCCAATGTGCGCGGCATCTGGTTCATGGCCAAGGCGGTCGGCACCTATTGGATCGAGAACAAGGTACGCGGAAAAGTACTGACCATGTCGTCGGTGCGCGGGCGGCATGGCAACATTTCGGGCTACACCGGCTATTGCACCTCGAAAGGCGCAACCGATTCGCTGACCCGTGTGCTGGCAACCGAGTGGGCGAAGCACGGCATAACCGTGAATGCGATCGCGCCGACCGTGTTTCGCTCGAAGCTGACCGCCTGGATGTACGGCGACAATGAACTCGGCCAGCAGACGCGTGCGCGCTCGCTGTCGCGCATTCCGCTCGGCCGCCTGGGCGAGGTCGAGGACCTTGTCGGGATGGCGATTTATCTGTTGTCGCCGGCGTCAGATTTTTGCACCGGTCAGATCATGTATGTGGATGGCGGCTATACGGCCGGTTAGTCGCGACGTGGAGGTGTCTTGATCGGGGCTGGCTTTAACGGCTCGCCGAAACAAGCAGCCGACCCCATCATCCAGGACCAGAAGGCAACCCACAAAAGAGCTGGCATGACCATTTCTCCTCTGCGGATCGGTCATCGTTTCAATATGCGATAAACCAACGCCAATGCGGCATTGCAGTTCCATTATTCTTCCGGGGTGCGAACATGGCCAATGAACAAAAAATCGGCGTGATCGGCGGTGGCCTGATGGGCCACGGCATCGCTTATCTGCTGGCCGCGGCCGGGCACAGCGTCGGCGTGTTCGAACCGGTCGCGGACATCCGCGCATCGATGCCGCAGCGTCTGAGAGCGATCGCCGATCTCCTCGGCGACGATGCGGCGCTGCTGCAGCGCATCGTCGCGCACGATCGACTGTCGTCCGCCGTCAAAGATACGACCTTCGTGTTCGAAGCGGCGCCAGAAAAGCTTCCGCTCAAGCAGCAAATCTTTGCAGAGCTCGAAGACGCGGTCGCTGCGGACACCGTTCTGGCCAGCAACAGCTCTGCTATTCCGTCGACGGAAATCGGGCGTCATCTCAAACATCGCGAACGCGTCGTCGGCACTCATTTCTGGAATCCACCGCATCTCGTGCCCCTGGTCGAGGTTATTCAAAACGAAAAGACGAGCGACGACGTCGTGCGCAAAACGATGGAGCTGTTGAGGCATGCCGGGAAGGTCCCGGTCCACGTCCGCCGCGACGTGCCAGGCTTCGTCGGCAACCGCTTGCAGCACGCGATGAAACGCGAAGCGATCGCGCTGGTCGCCGCCGGCGTTTGCGACGCCGAGACCATCGACATCGTGGTCCGGGAGGGCTTCGGCGCGCGCACCGCCGTGCTCGGTCCCATGGAGCAGTCCGATCTTGTCGGTTTGAATCTCACCCTCGATATCGCCGAAGTGCTCTACGAGCACCTCGACCGCACGCCGGGTCCGCACCCCTACCTTCGCGACAAGGTCAAGGCCGGCAAGCTCGGCATGAAGACCGGCGAGGGCCTACGCCAATGGACGCCCGAGCAGGCCGATGCGGTGCGTCAGCGGCTGTCGCGCTTTCTCGCCGAGCAGGCGAGGGCGCGGAAGAAGGGAGCGGCTTGACCCGATTCGCCCGGCGGGAGCGACCGCCGGCAGCGCTACGTCGGCCATATTTTTTCAGCGGCTTAGGCGTATAAATTGGGTGATCGATGCCGAGTCTCCAGCGCGCTGAATAGATCATCGGTGAGTCCGAGGGATGAACGTCAGGGCCGTGGCCATTGTGGTCGGTCTCGCCTTCGGCAGCGCGCCGGCGCTTGCCCAGAACGCCGGTTCGCCAAAACCCGCTACGACGGCGGCCAAGAGCACGCAGGCCCAGGCGGCAAAGAAACCGGCCGCAAAGAAACCGCGCGTTGCGGCGACTTCTTCGGTAGCCAAGCCTGCCGATGAAAAACCGACCGGCTCAACGCGGCGCCAGGGGAAGCCCGCGGAGAAAGCCGCCGCCGCGATCCCGGCGGCATTCACGGCGATGCCGGAAGCCGAGCGGCTCGCCATCCAGGCCGATCTCGCCTGGCTCGGCGATTACGA
>DATJYT010000308.1:0-20657 GCA_035499475.1 Xanthobacteraceae bacterium
CGTCTCGAACGGCTCTTGCGTTGCCGTCGGTCGCGTGGCGGCTTCGATCATCGCCAGACGATCGACCACCTGTTCGACGGTACCGTGGACCGCTTCGAGCGAATCCAGCGTGCGTCGCTCGCTTTGTTTGATCGCGGCAACGTCGCGCTCGATGATGTTCGTAGCAGCGGGCGCGCCTGTCGGCAGCCTGCCGTCGCCGCTTCGCATTTGCTCGAAATGAACCAGCAGGTCGGCGATTCCCCGTTCGACAGCTTCGAGATTGGCGAAGCGGGCGTCCGAGGCATCGAGCCGCTTGACCAGTGCGGCGATCCTGTCTTCGAGGTGACCTAGCGCCGCCTGGTCGGTATGCGTCAGCTCGGCCCATTCGAGCTTCTCGATCAGCCCGGAAAGCAGCTTTTCGAGTTCGCGCGGCACCGCCTGGCCGGCCTCGGTCGAGGCGGTGAGCGCGGATGTCAAAGTATCGATGCGGCTCTCGAGCATCGACATCGTCGTGGCGTTCGTTGCGGTGCTGGCGATTTCGTCCACTTTCGCGGCGAGCGAGCGAACGTCTTCGGCAACTTTGGTCAACGTATCGTTCGACGCGACGTGGGAGACGATGCCGCGCAACGCGCCGATCGCGGTTTCCAACTGCTGGAGCGCGGCCGGGTCCTCGCGGTCGCCGATCTGATCGAGCCTTTTGGTAAGGTTGCTCACCGCATCTTCGAAGCCGACGAGGCTTTCCGACGTCGTCAGGCCGCGCAACACGTCGCGCATTTCGGCAAGGTTGCGCTCGATCCCCGCGATGGCGCTGGCATCCACGCCGCATTGGCGGGAATGGTCGATACGCTGCGCCAATGCCCTGATCTCGACCTCAAGCGACTCCACTGCGCGCCGCGGTTGCGCATCGGTGACCAGCCGGGTGAGGTCGGCGAGGTCGGCGCGAATGGCGCTGATGGTCGCGCCGAGGTCGTTCGCCGGATGCAATTCCTCGATCAGTGCGGTGATGTGGCGCAGTTGATCCTTGAGCCCGCTCAGATCGACCGTGGCAAACGGCGTGTGCGCCGGGTTTTGCACGCGCTCAGCCTGCGGCGGTTCCTCCGGCGCAGGCTGGGGAGATTGCGCGGATTCAGCGTGTGACGTTTCCGGCGCGGGGGTCGGAAACTGGATGGGCTCAGTGCGCGGGATTTCTCTCGGCACGGGGGTCGAGAACTGGGGGGGTTCGGCGTGCCAAGGCCCTTCCGGCTGCGGGGCGGATGGCGCGGGCTCAGCGTGCCAGGTCGCTTTCGGCGGTGGGGCGGACGGTGCGGCTTCAGCGCGCCAGGATTCTTTCCGCGGCGGGACAGATCGCGCGGCTTCGGCGTACGGAATTTCGTCCGGTGCTTCGCCATCGAGCGCGCGTTGGCGCGCCGTGATTTCGGCGACGGCCTGGTCGATGGTCAATTCTTCCTTGGTTCTCTCTTGCCCGGCTTTCGCCGGGGCAGCAGCAACGGGGCGTTCGAGCCTGCGCGGCGCCACGGGAGCGCCCGTCAGCCGCGGCGCGCGTGTGTCGCCATTTGCCGCCGGGCGCTCGCCGACAATCGCTTGGCGTTGAGCTTCGTTACGGCGAGCGAGGTGTTCGATCTGGCTCGACAGCTTGTCGAGACGGCCATGAAGTTCGCCGAGTTCCTCATGGGTCTGCGCCGTGGCACGCTCGAGGTTGCGTTCACGCGCACGCTCGCGTTCCTTCTCGCGCTGGCGCATCTGCTCGCGCGCCAACTCACGTTGTCTTCGCTTCTCCAGCTCAATCTCACGCTCCCGCTCGCGCTCCCACGCCTTTTGGCGCTCTCGCTCCCGTTCCTGCTCGCGAACCCGGGCGATTTCGCGTTCGCGGTCTCGTTCATAGTCGCGGTTCCGGTTGCGCGTCATTTCGCGCTCTCTCTCGAAGTCTCTGTCGCGTTCGCGAGAACGATGATGAGGGCGTTCGCGATGACGCCAATCAGGATCACGGCGGCTTTCTTCGCGGCCGTGACGCTGGCGGTATCGCGGCCGGTCGTCGTCGAAGCCGTCATCGAAATCGCGGTACACCGCCGGCTCATCGTCTTCGTCGTCTTCGGACCGGATGACGCTGTTGAGCCACTCACCGACCGACATGCCGGATTCACGTGCGGCTTCGCGCGCAGCCTCGCGTGCTTCGGGGCGAAGACCTCTCAGGTTCCAGGGACCGCCAGATTTCATTGTCGCGCCTAAACCGCTGCGGTTCGGACCAGGATGCGCCTCGTCTCGTTCCGGCGCGCGTTATCAAATGATGCAGACGCGGCGGTCCTGTGTCCTCGGCTGCGGACTTTTCCGGATTACGGTAAACAGGCGGTTAATGACCGGGGCGGCCATTGACGGCCGCGGTTCCGGCCGACGTTCTGTTCGTCCGTCGAAGCCCCGCCAGAATCGGCTAAACTGCAACCAATCGGGGGGTTCCATGTCCCAGGTCGGCCGGCTTGCGGACTCATGCCAGCCCCTTCTAACCGGCTCAGCGTTACAGCCACACGGAGCGCAATGAGACCGCACGCGCATTGCCCTTGGGTGTCACGGGTCTTGATTGCGATCCGCATGCTTGCGGTCGGCGGGACGCTACTCGCCGGCGGGACGAAAGCGGCGTGGAGCGAGACGCCGGAGCAGTTCTACAAAGGTCGCCAGTTGACGATGCTGGTGTTCTCGGGCGCCGGCTCGACTTACGACATCTACGCACGGCTCCTCGTCCGTCACTTCGGCAATCACATTCCCGGCAATCCGACGTTCATCGTGCAGAACATGGTCGGCGCGGGAGGCCTCAAGGTTGTTGATTACCTCAACAAGATTGCGCCGAACGACGGTACGGTGATGGGTACTATAGGACGCGGTCTGCCGTTCGAGCCGATGCTGGGCAAGAACGACGTCAATTTCGATCCGTTGCGCTTCACCTGGCTCGGCAGCATGAACCGCGATGTTTCGCTGGCGATGGCGTGGCACACAGCGGCGGTCAAGACCTTCGACGATCTCAAGAGAACCGACCTGCTGGTCCCCGGCACCGGCGCCGGCGCCGACTCCGAAATCATTCCGCTTGCCATCAACAGCCTTGCCGGCACCCGGTTCAAGATCATCGAGGGCTATCGCGATACGCCTGCCGCAGCCCTGGCCATGGAGCGGGGCGAGCTTGACGGTCTCGCCTATTGGTCATGGAGTTCGATCATTGCAGCGCATCCCGATTGGATACGCGACAAGAAGGTCAATCTGCTGTTTCATACGGGGGTCAATCCCATCGCGGCGGAGCCTGAATTGCCTTCGATCCGCAACCTGATCGTAAATCCGACCGACAAGAAAGCCTTGGAATTGCTGCTGGCGCGGGAGACGCTCGGGCGGCCGTTTCTGGCGCCACCGATGCTGCCCGCCGACCGCGCTGAGGCTCTGCGCTCTGCCTTCGCTGCGACGCTGCGCGATCCCGACTTCAAGAGAGATGCCGAGCGCGCCCGACTCGACATCGACCTGGTCACAGGTGAGGAAGCCGATGCGGTTTTGAAGGATGCCGCTGCAGCGCCGCCCGAAGTGATCGGCAGGCTCAAGCAGGCGCTCGACCGCAGGTAAATTTTGAGGCCGCGCGGCAGGCCGCTACAATGCGGTTTGGGCTTTATGCGCCACGTATAAGATTCTGCCATTGTAGTCCGGCATTGCCCGATTCGAGCAAAGCACCGGGAGGAATTCATGCCTGATGCCTTCATCTACGATCACGTGCGCACGCCGCGGGGCCGCGGCAAGGTGGACGGCTCGTTGCATGAGGTGACTGCGCTCAACCTGGCGAGCCAGGCGCTCGGCGCCATCAAGAGCCGCAACAACCTCGATACCGAGCTGGTCGATGACGTGGTGTTGGGGGTTGTCGATCCGGTCGGCGAAGCCGCTGCCGATATCGCCCGCACTGCGGCGCTTGTTGCCGGTTATGGCGACAGCGTGGCGGGTGTGCAGATCAACCGCTTTTGCGCTTCGGGACTTGACGCGGTCAATTTTGCCGCGGCGCAAATCATGGCGGGTCAGCAGAAGATGGCGGTCGGCGGCGGTGTTGAATCCATGAGCCGGGTGGGAATCGGCGCCGCGGGCGGCGCCTGGTCGGTCGATCCTTCGATCGCTGTTGCGCATTATTTTCTGCCGCAAGGGATTTCCGCTGACCTGATCGCGACCAAATACGGATTTTCGCGCGACGACGTTGACGCCTATGCGGTCGAAAGCCAGAAGCGCGCCGCGACGGCTTGGGAGGAGGGCCGCTTCGATCGTTCTGTGATGCCGGTCAAGGACGTTAATGGACTGACGATCCTCGCCAAGGACGAACACATGCGTCCCGGCACGACGATGCAATCGCTCGCTGCGCTGCAACCATCATTCACGCAAATGGGCGAGCGCGGCGGTTTCGACGCCGTGGCCGTCCAGGCGCATCCGGAAGTCGAATACGTCAATCATGTTCATCACGCCGGCAATTCGTCCGGCATCGTGGACGGCGCCGCGGCGGTGCTGGTCGGCAGCAGGGCGGCGGGGAAGACCGCGGGCCTCAAGCCGCGCGCCAAGATCAAGGCCTTCGCCAATATCGGTTCCGATACCGCTCTGATGCTGACCGGCCCCGTCGATGTCACCAACAAGGTCTTGAAAACGGCCGGCATGAAGCTAAGCGACATCGATCTCATCGAGATCAACGAGGCCTTTGCGTCGGTGGTGTTGCGCTATCTGCAAGCGTTCAAGCTCAATCCGGACAAGGTCAACGTCAACGGCGGTGCCATCGCACTGGGTCATCCGCTCGGCGCCACTGGTGCGATGATTCTCGGCACCGCGCTCGATGAACTCGAACGGCGCGGCCTCTCGACCGCACTGGTGACGCTTTGCATCGGCGTCGGCATGGGAACCGCCACCATCATCGAGCGCGTATGACAGACGAGCGGGAGATAAAAGCATCATGCCGAAGATCGATGTCGCAAAGCTTCCTGTCGATACTCGCACCGCCTATCCGCCGCCCTACGACCGTGTCGTGGTCGGCCGTGAACGCAAGCGTCTCGGCAATGCCGTCGGGCTCGATCAGTTCGGCGTCAATCTCACGACGCTCAAGCCTGGCGCGTCCTCGGCGTTGCGGCACTGGCATGAGAAGGAAGACGAGCTCGTCTATGTGCTCGAAGGCGAACTCGTCCTGATCGAGGACGAGGGCGAGAGCGTGCTCAGGGCCGGAGATGCGGCGGGCTTCAAGGCCAACAGCCGCAACGGTCATCATCTCGTCAACCGATCGAGCCGCGACGCTGTCTATCTCGAGGTCGGCACGCGCTCGAAGCACGAATATGTCGAATACCCGGAGGCTGATCTCAAGGTCATCCGGGACGAGAAAGGCATGCGCTACACCCACAAGAACGGCGAGCCGTACTGATGGCTTTCAGCAATTTCACGATTGAAACCGACGCCGACGGCATTGCGCTCGTCACCTGGAATTCGCCGGCACATTCGATGAACATGATCGACGCGCCGGTGATCGTGGAACTATCGGCGATCATCGAGCAGGTTGCGTCCGAAACAACCATTAAGGCCGCGATCATCAAGTCGGGCAAGGATACGTTTTCCGCCGGCGCCGATCTGACCATGCTCGAAAGTCTCGGCCGCAATGCCGCCGAGGTCGCGGCCTCGCAGGGTGAAGAAGTCGCAAATAGCAGCGTCTTCGAGGAAAGCCGGAAGTTCTCGCTCATGTGCCGCCGGCTCGAAACCTGCGGCAAGCCATGGGTCGCGGCCATCAATGGCACCGCGCTTGGTGGCGGCTTCGAGCTTGCGCTCGCTTGCCACCATCGCGTTGCCGCGGACAACGGCCGAACGCGGCTTGGCCTGCCGGAGGCCAAGATCGGTCTGTTTCCGGGCGGCGGCGGCACGCAGCGCGTCGCCCGCATATTGCCGCCGGCCGACGCGTTGCAATTTCTACTCATGGGCGATCAGGTCTCGGTCAATCAAGCCAAGGCCATGAAGCTCGTCGATGACGTGGTTCCGGCGAGCGAGATGGTAAAGGCCGCCAAGGAGTGGATTAAAACCAGCGGCACCGCGAAGGCGCCGTGGGACATCGACAACTTCAAGCTCCCCGGCGGCCCGGTCTATTCCAAGGCCGGCATGGCGATATTCACGCCGGCGAACGCCATTTATCGACGCCAGACTTACGACAATTATCCCGCGGCGCGCGCCATCATGCAGGTCGTCTACGAGGGCTTGCAGCTTCCCATGGACCAGGCGTTGCGCGTCGAGTCGCGCTGGTTCGCAAAGATCGTGCGCTCGCCCGAGGCGGCGGCCATGACCCGCACGCTGTTCTTTTCCTTGCAGGACATCAACCGCGGCGCGCGGCGCCCGGCTGCGGTGCCGCAGAAGGCGCTGAAGAAGATCGGCGTGCTTGGCGCGGGGTTTATGGGAGCCGGCATCGCCTATGTGAGCGCGCTCGCGGGACTCGAAGTCGCTTTGATCGACCGCGATCCCGAAAGTGCCGCGAAGGGCAAAGCCCATTCGCAGCAATTGATCAACGAACAGGTCAACCGCGGCCGCGCTACCGCCGCCGATCGCGACGCCTTGCTGGAGCGCATCACGCCGACGGCGGATTACACTGCACTGAAAGATTGCGAGCTCGTCATCGAGGCGGTGTTCGAGGACCGCAAGGTCAAGGAGGAAGCCATTGGCCGCGCGCAGAACGTCATCGGCGGCGACACGATCTTCGGCTCCAACACGTCGACGTTGCCGATCACCTCGCTGGCTGCGGCGTTCAAGGATCGCTCCCGCTTCATAGGAATCCACTTCTTTTCGCCGGTCGAGCGCATGATGCTGGTGGAGATCATCAGGGGCAAGGATACCGGCGACGCGGCGCTCGCGCTTGCGCTCGACTATGTGCGCGCGATCCGCAAGACTCCGATCGTCGTCAACGATTCTCGCGGCTTCTATACGTCGCGCGTGGTCGGCACCTATCTGCGCGAAGGCCATCTGATGCTGGCCGATGGCGTGCCGGCGGCAATGATTGAGAACGTCGGGCGCATGGCTGGCATGCCGGTCGGTCCCTTGGCGCTCAACGATGAGGTCGCGGTCGACCTCGCCTGGAAAATCCTTCAGGCGACCGAAGCCGATCTCGGCGCAAAAGCGATCGACCCGCGGCAGAAGGCGTTGCTTCGGGATATGGTCGAAAAGCGCGGCCGCTTCGGCCGCAAGAACGGCAAGGGATTTTACGACTATCCGCAAAACGGCCCGAAGCGGTTATGGCCCGGGCTTGCCGATCTCCCGCCCAAAAAACTCGACCCCGACAGGACCGACGTCGGCGAGCTCAAGCAACGGCTCTTGGTGATGCAGGCCCTTGAAACTGCGCGTTGTGTCGAAGAAGGCGTCATCACCGATATGCGGGAAGCCGACATCGGCTCGATCCTCGGCTTCGGCTTTGCACCTTTCACCGGCGGCACCATATCCTACATCGATGGGATGGGCGCGAAGGCATTCGTCGGTTTGTGCAATCGCTTCGCGAAAAAGCATGGCGAACGCTTCAAGCCTTCCGCACTGCTGCTCGATATGGCGAAGACCGGCGCGACCTTCTATGGCCGCTTCCCGCCGCCGGACCGCAAAGCCGTCGCCTGAACTTCATAAAAGCCGCATTGCCCTGTGCCGCGCTCAATGTGTAAGGTCGCGGCCCATTTCGTCCGGGACCCTGCATGGCGCGTGACCAAGTCGACCTGACGCCGATTGAGCGGCGCGACGAACTCGTCGATTGGATCGCCCAAGGGGTCAAGCCGAAGTCGCGGTTCCGCATCGGCACCGAGCACGAGAAGTTTGCCTTTACGCTGGAAGGGCATCGTCCCGTGCCTTACGAGGGGCAGCGGGGCATTCGGGCACTGCTCGAAGGCATGGAGCACCTTCTCGGTTGGCAGCCCATCATGGACGGGCCGAACGTGATCGGTCTTTTCGACGTGCCCGGCGGCGGCGCGATTTCACTCGAGCCTGGCGGCCAGTTCGAACTGTCCGGCGCGCAGGTCGAAACGGTGCATCAGACGTCAAGCGAGCTGATGGCGCATCTTGCGCAAGTGCGCGAGGTCGCGCTGCCGTTGCGCATCGGCTTTCTCGGCATCGGCATGACGCCGAGCTGGAGCCGCGCCGAAATGCCGAGAATGCCCAAAGGCCGTTATAAGATCATGACCGCCTATATGCCGAAGGTCGGCAAGCTCGGCCTCGACATGATGTATCGGACCTGCACGGTTCAAACCAATCTCGATTTCTCGTCCGAAGCCGACATGGTCAAGAAGCTGCGTGTTTCGATCGCGTTGCAACCGATCGCCACGGCGATGTTCGCCAACTCGCCATTCACCGAAGGCAAGCCGAACGGTTTTCTTTCCTTCCGCTCGGAAATCTGGCGCGACACCGACAACGCGCGCGCCGGCATGCTGCCGTGGGTATTCGAGCCGGGGATGGGCTTCGAGCGCTGGGTCGACTACGCGCTCGACGTGCCGATGTATTTCGTCAACCACGGCGATGAGTATGTCGATGTCTCCGGCCAGTCGTTCCGCGATCTGCTGGCCGGAAAGCTTCCCGGCATGCCGGGCGTGCGCGCTACCATCTCCGATTGGGCGAACCACATCAGCACGATTTTTCCCGAAGTGCGTCTCAAGCGTTATCTTGAAATGCGCGGCGCCGACAGCGGGCCGCTGCCGAACCTGCTGGCGCTGCCGGCGCTGTGGGCTGGGATTCTCTATGACGATGTCAGCCTCGATGCCGCGTGGGATCTGGTCAAGGACTGGAGCGCGGAAGAACGCCAGAAGCTTCGCGACGAGGTCCCGCGCCTCGGCCTTGCCGCCATGGTTCGCAACCGCACCGTGTTTGCCGTCGCGACCGACGTGCTTAAGCTTGCGCGCGCCGGACTCGCGCGCCGCAGGCACCTTGATGCCAGCCGCCAGGACGAAACACGCTACCTCGAAGCGCTGGAGGATCGCGTGTCGCGCGGCACCACGCCGGCGCAAGAGCTCCTGGAAAAATTCCACGGACCGTGGGCCGGTTCGGTCGATCCGATTTACGACGCGGAAGCCTATTGAGACCGCGCTTCGCCCGACAATTCACGGCCGTATTGCGCGGTTAATTTTCAGCCAGGGCCGCGGAAACGAAGCGTTTCTTCGAGGCCCTTGGCAGTGGGCGTCGGCGCCTTTGCCTGCGGATGCGCGAAGGAGCCTCCTTGCAGCGAAATTGCAAGATTAAACGAATTGTTAGGAAACGCCGGGAACCGGCGGGTCGCCCTTGATTTAATTTTTACGACCTCCCGTCACAATAGCTTTTATGACCAAGGTGCTGACAGCCGAAGTGCAACGCAAGCATGCCGAGCGGCAGCTTTACGGTGCCCGCCGTGCGTTGAGCCATCTGGTCCAGCTTTACGACAGTGGGCAGTGGCGTAACTTCTATAAGGAAGACACCTTCGCCGAAGCCGTGCGCGAGGCCAGGAAAGTCGTCGACCACTGGACCAACATTATCGCGAAGTCTTAAGACGCGCGCATAGCACCTCATGTCCGGTCTTCGCGCCGGAATCTCGCAAGCCGAGTCGTGGTCTGGCGCGCGAAAATTATCATTCGACTCCAGTCCCCAAGCGGCTCATGATTGTTTGCGAGGCCGCGCAGCGAGCCGGTCGCGAATTTAATCAGACGGGATTTAGGGCTCGGTCTCCTTATGGCGTCGCCGCTCAGTGCTCTCCTGTGCGCGTTAGTGGCGGCTACGTTTTGGACATTCCTCGGATTTTGCCTCGGGCGGCGGCTGTTTTCTCGCGCGCTGGCGATCGGTGCGGCGCCGATCCTCGGTTGGGCCGTCCACAGCGCCGCGACACTCCCGATCCTGCGCCTCATCGGCTTTTCGCCGACTGCGGTTGTCGCTGTCGCCACCGCTTGCGCGATTGCAGGCGCTATTTCGCTGCGTCTGGAGGCCCCGCAAAGTGATGCGGGGCCGACGCCAGGTATTCCGGTCTGGGCTTTCGCCGCTGCGGCGTTGCTCGCCTTGGTTCCTGCTGCGGCCATCCTGCCGAAGTTCTCTGGCGAAGCGGTCTATCTCGCGGATCCGATCTTCGATCATTCCAAGATCGCGATCATCGATGCGATGACGCGGCAGGGATTGCCGCCGGTGAACCCGGCGTTCGGCGAGCACGGCGTTGCCGGCCGCCTGGTCTACTATTTTCTCTGGCACTTCAGCGCGGCGCAGATCGCGTTGCCGCTGCGTATCAGCGGTTGGGAAGCCGATGCCGGGCTCACCTGGTTCACGGCCTTCGCGTCGCTGAGCCTGATGATGGGGGTAGCGGTCTGGCTCGGCAAACGATCAAGCGCGGCGCTCGTCGTCGTGGTTCTCGCCGCCGCCACGTCGCTTCGCGCGACGCTCGGCTGGCTGTTCGGCTCATATCAATTGACGCCGTTCCTGTCGGAGCCGACGGGCTTCGCCGGCTGGCTGTTTCAGGCCGCGTGGGCGCCCCAGCACGTGATGTCCGCAGCCTGCGTGGTTCTGGCGATGCTGCTTATCGCGGCTTATGCGCAGCAACAAACCGTTGCGCTGCTTTTGACATTGGTGCTCGTCGTTGTCGCGGGATTCGAAAGTTCGACCTATGTGGGCGGCATCACGTTTGCGATTGCGGGCTTGATCGCGGTGCCGCTGCTGCTAGGCGCGATCGAGCAAGCAAAGCGCTGGCGATTTGTCATCGCGCTGGCGATAGCGGCGGTCCTCGTCGTCTCTCTCGCCGCTCCCTTCATTTTCGATCAATTCGGCACAGTTGCCGCGCGCGGCGACGCGAGGCCGATCATTATTCATCATTTCGAAGTGTTCGGCGCGATGATTCCGGAAACGCTCCGCCGCACGTTGGACCTGCCGGCCTATTGGCTGATCCTGCTGCCGGTCGAGTTTCCGGCGACTTACGTCGCCGGTGCGCTGGCGCTGCTGGCAATCTTGCGAGGAGCGCCAGCCGGACGAGAAAGAAGCGTGATTGTCGCGCTCATTTGCCTGACGGGCGCCGGTCTCTCGGTACCATGGCTGCTCGTGAGCACGATCGGCGACAACAATGACCTGGGGCTGCGCGCCGTGTTGCCGGCGGCGACGATCCTGATCGCGGCCGCCGCGGCGGGATTGATGTTGCGCCCGCGCCGTTTGCTGATTGCGGCAAGTGCTGTGGGTGGGCTTGTCCTCTCCCTGCCCGATACCGTGCAAATGATCCAGTCCAACTTCAGCGGCACGCCTCGGCCCGACGCCGCCGTCTTCGCGCAATCGCCCGAGCTATGGGCGGCGGTCCGCCGCTACGCGGCGCCGGGTGCGCGAGTCGCCAACAATCCATTGTTCTTGCAGGATTTGACGCCTTGGCCGGCGAATATGTCCTGGGCGCTGCTCGCCAACCGCAGTTCGTGTTTTGCCGGCCGCGAGTTGGCGCTCGCTTTGGCGCCTTTGCCGCCTGAACGGCGCGAAGCGATCAACGCGCAGTTCATCCGCGTGTTCGGCGGCCAGGCAACGGTAGCCGATGTCGGCGACATGGCGAAGGTTTATGGTTGCGATGTCGTGGTCGTCGTGCCGCAGGACGAGGCCTGGACCAACGACCCATTCGTCGCCAGCGCCGACTATCGTCTGGCTGAGAGCCGCGACGGCAAATGGCGGATTTATGTTTTGGCGACCGCGCCGCCGCGCGCCAATTCCGGTCGTTAGCGCAGGCGAAATTTAAATTCCTGCAAACCAGTTGAAGCCCTGTTTGCTCCAGAACGTCTCGTCGAACGTGTTGGTGACCTCCATCGCCATCACCCACTTGGCGTTCTTGTAGCCGAGCTTGGTGGAGGTGCGCAGCCGCAGCGGGTAGCCGAACGGATCGGTGATGGTTGCGTTGGCGTATCGGGTGGCGAGAATTGTCTGCGGATGCAGCGCCGTCGCCATGTCGATGCTTTCGGTATAATTGTCGGCGCATTTGAACACGACATATTTCGCCGTCAGATCGGCGCCGATGCGTTGCAGAAAGCTGTGCAGGTTCACGCCGGACCACTGGCCGATATAGTCCCAGCCCTCAACGCAAATATGCCGGATGATCAGCTCCTGCTGTGGTAGCTGATCGAGCTGCTGCGTAGTCCAAGGCTGCTTGTTCTCGATGAGGCCGGCCAGTTCCAGCTTCCAGGCCGCTCCGTTCACCGGCTTGACGTCTTCGATATCGTAATAGGCGTTGAAGCGCGGCGGCTTGACGACCTGCGATGCGCTGAAGGTCGGCGCGAGATGGTTCGGCCTGAAGATCGTGGCTTGGACCCTGTCGTTCCATGCCGACACCGTGCGGAGCGCCTTCTGCACCGAATCGTCCTCGCTGACGTCGCAGCCGGTGAGCATGGCAAGCGCGCCGAGACTGATGGCGCCACGCAAGACGTTGCGGCGATTGATGTCGGCGACAAGCTTGCGATTCTGTTTCAGCACGCCCTGGTCGAGGGGGCGTCGCGGGCGAAAGATCGATGGCGTCGGGGTTCGGAGCAAGATCGTATCTCCGCATCAGTGTGTTGCTTTGATCTCGGCCGCCGCGTTGTCGGTAGCGTCCGGATGATCGTCGACAACGGGCCCGCCGGTCACCATGGCGACAAGGCTTTGCGGCACCAGCAACGCCAAACTCACGTGAACAACGAGAAAGCCGACGATGGCCGCCATGCAGAGAAAATGCACAAGGCGGATGGTCTGAAAATTGTAGAACAGGTCGGCGAGCTCGGAGAACTGCACCGGCTTCCACAGCGAGAGCCCCGAGATCACGATGAGGACGCCGACCAGCATGACGCCGAGGTAGAGAATCTTCTGCACCGCATTGTAGTGCGTCAAATCGTCGTGGCTCAGCTTGAAACGCAGCGCGTCGCCGACGGTCGCAAGCACTTCGTGGAGCGATATGGGAAACAGTTTCCGCCGAAACCGCCCGGTGACAATGCCGTAGGTCAGATAGGCGAGGCCGTTGAGCACGAAAATCCACATCCCGAAGAAATGCCATTGCAGGCCGTATTGCGCCCATTTGCCGATGACGATGCTGTCGGGAAAATGCAGCCAGCCGAAAATCACCTCATCATTGTAGATTTTCCATCCGCTGCCGATCATGATGATGATCGCAAAGGCATTGATCCAATGCATAACGCGTATGGGCAGAGGATGAAGCCGGCGCTCCTTACCTGCTGTTGATTTGATGTTGATCCCAGGCATCAAGGATGATCCGCAGACATTTGCCCCAGACGATCTGTGCGGCGAGTGGACAGTACGAAGGGAAAAAATCGTTCGCAAGCTTAGGACATATCACAAGTTCGCGTGAGGTTGTTGATTGGGAGAATGGCGGCATGAAAATAACGATTTCGCTTTTTTGTTGGATGTTTTTGCTCCCGTCCGCCTTGGCATTCGCAGCGAATGGGATCGGGCTTGGCGCAGCCGCAGCCACAGACGGGATATTGACCGTAGCGCAGGCGATGGTGCCGCAGACCGGGATGGAAGACGCAGCCAAGCCGATGCCGGCCAAAGAGCGCATGCAGCGGCGTTTTCCGCAGCCCGTGCGCGTCGGCGATCTCATCGGTTTGCGCGTTCTCGACGACGACGATTTGACCATAGGTTTCGTTCGACAGGTCGTGCGCACGCCGCAGGGCAAGATCGATCTCATCGTGTCCTATGGCGGGTGGTTTGGCTGGGGTTCGCGGCTGGTCGCGGTGCCCATTGAAGTGGTCGGCATTCTGGGGCGGCAGTTGGCATCGCTCGATATGCCGCGAAGTGAATACAAGACCGCGCCGACCTGGCAGGACACGAAAGCTGCCGCGCTGCCGAGTGACGCGAGCATCCGGATCGCGCTCGCCCGCCGTTGAGTTGGCGTAATCACGACTTTGTGAAGGCAATAACTTTTTGGTGTTTGCCGACTTATAGCGAGTGAGCCGGAATTGATTGGCGGGTTTGCCGCTTCTTTGGCAAGCAAGAGTCAGTGCGTTGGAGGACCACTCGCATGGGTTCTCTGGGGGGCATCGCATGGATCGTCCGAGTCGATCAGCCGACACATCCGTTCCGTTCCAGGATTCCGAAAAGGTGGCATCAGCCACGCCGCAGGCTTGCGGCATCGCCTTCATGGCGAAGGCGTCCGTGCCCGGACGTACCAAGACACGGCTGGTCCCGCCCCTATCGTTTGAAGAAGCCGCCGCTCTCAACACCGCTTTCCTCAAGGACGTCGCTCACAATCTCCTGATGGCCGCGAGCCATGCCTCGCCGGAGGCCGGCATTGCCGGTTACGCGGCTTATTGCCCTGCGGGCTCCGAGGATTTCTTCAATCGCACACTACCGACCGAGATCGGCTTGATCGAAGCATCGCTGCCCAATTTCGGCGATTGCCTGCTGCATACGATCGAAATAATTCTTGCGCGCGGGCATGGCTCAGCGGTCGTGCTGAATTCCGACAGCCCGACCTTGCCGACGGCGCTGCTGATCGAAACCGCTGCGGTGCTGGCGCAGCCGGGCGATCGCGCGGTGCTCGGCCCTTCGACCGATGGCGGCTATTATCTGTTGGGCCTCAAGGCGCCGCATCGCCGCCTTTTCGCGGACATCGCTTGGAGCACCGAGCACGTCGCCGAGCAGACGCTGGAGCGCGCCCGCGAGATCGGCCTCGAGGTTCACACATTGCCGGCTTGGTACGACGTTGATGATGTCGACACCTTGCGCAGACTGCACACCGAACTTTTCGGCGACGATTCGCGAAGTCAGCGTTCCGACGGGCGCCGGCCCCACCATGCGATTGCAACGGCCGAGTTGATAAGCAGCCTGTGGCGTGAAGGTGGATTCGGCCTTCGGCTCGAAGGCGATATGTCGATCGAGCGAATGCGCGCATAATCGACGGCGATCAATTGCGAGGCAAGATCATGGCGCGGGCGGCATCACAGCGGGCGGTCGATCCGAAACGCTATTTCGAAAGCGTCGAGGCGGCCGGCGAGGCTCCCGAACACGAGCCGGTCTGCCTTTACCTGGAAACCACAAACCGCTGCAATTTGCTGTGCACCACCTGCCCGCGGACTTACGAGGAACTCGAGCCGCCGGCCGATATGAGCTGGGACCTGTTCACCTCGATCGTCGATCAGATTCCAAATCTTCACCGTGCGGTGCTGCACGGCGTCGGCGAGCCGATGCTGGTTCGGAACCTGCCGCGCATGGTGCGCTATCTCAAGGATCGCGGCACCTATGTGCTGTTCAACACCAACGGCACCGTGCTCAACGAGCGCAACGGCCGGGCGCTGATCGCCGCCGATCTTGACGAGTTGCGCGTCTCGTTTGATGCGGCGAATGCCGAGTCCTATCGCGCTATTCGTGGCAAGAACTTCTTCAACCGCATCCTCAAGAACGTGCGGGTCTTTCGCGAGTTGCAGGAGCGTGAAGGGCACGCCAAGCCGCGCGTGTCGGCATGGCTGACCGGTTTGCGCGAAACCATCGCGGAATTGCCGGACTTCGTGCGCGTAGCTGCGCAAACGGGCGTCAAGGAAGTCCATCTGCAGCGGCTCGTCTTTTTCAACGAGAATGCCATCGGCAAGGCACGGCCGGACCAGGCGCTCTACGAACAGCTTTCCGGCGAAGAAGCCGTCCACATCGATCGCGCCGCTGCGCTTGCGAAATCGCTCGGCGTTACCTTTAGCGCTTCGGGCGCGGCCTCCGAACCCGGTTTGAGTCTCAAGCGCAGCGATAACGGTTCGCCCTGGTCGCTGTGCCGCCGGCCATGGACCGTGATGTATTTCACCGCCAACGGCCGCGCGCTGCCGTGCTGCATCGCGCCATTCTCTCAGCGTGGCTACGAGAACTATACGCTTGGCGATGCCACGCAGCAGACTTTGCGGGAAATCTGGACCGGCCCGGCCTACGGCGACTTCCGCAAGGCGCTGCTTTCCGAAAAGCCGCCCGAAGCCTGCGCCAATTGCGGTCTGAGGTGGAGCCTCTAGTCATGCCGGCGCTCACCGGCGACGTGGCGGTCGTCATTCCAACCTTCAATGAAGCCGAATCCATTGAGAGCGTTGTCGCTGAATTGCCGCGCGACGTCGTCAGTCGTGTCATTGTCGCCGACGGTGGCAGCAGCGACGGCACGCAGGAGAAGGCGCGCCGGGCCGGCGCGGAAGTGATCGAAGTTGGCCGCGGTTACGGCCTCGCCTGTCTCAAGGGCGCGCAAGCGGCTGCGGCTGCCGACATCGTCGTGTTCATGGACGGCGACGGCGCCGACGATCCAGCAAGCATCGCCGCCATGATCGCGCCGATCCGCTCCGGCACGTACGATTTCGTCATCGCCTCCCGTGCACGCGGCGAGCGTGAGGCCGGTAGCATGGCCTGGCATCAAATCCTCGCCGGCCTCGTTGCCGGCTCGCTGACGCGGCTCCTCTACGGTGTGCGCTACACCGATATGTGCGCCTTTCGCGCTATCCGCCGTGAAACCTTGCTGGCACTCGGAATGCGGGAGCTGACTTACGGGTGGAATCTCGAAATGCAGATGCGGGTGGCGCGGGCCGGGCTCCGCGTTCTGGAATTGCCGGTGACGTATCGCTGCCGCATCGGCGGCGAGTCCAAGGTCGCGGGCTCGTTGCGCGGCTCGGTCAAGGCCGGCGCCAGGATCATCGCGACCTTTGCGCGCGTCGCCATGGAGTCTGCGCCAAAGCGCGCATAGCCGACTCTGGCATATCCCTTGCTTCGTTCGGGGCCGCGACACGGCGGGCCATGGCAGCGGTCGCGGCCTGGATGTATGCTTTCGCTCTGGTACGATCATTCGAGGGTGGTGTCATGACCTTTGGTGCATCCCGCCGCATGCCGGTGTCCCGACGCCGCTTGTTGAAAAATTCGATGCTGGCTGCGGGGGCGTTGTCACTACCTTCAATGCCGTTCCGAGCCCGTGCCCAGGGCGCTCTCAAGCCGGTGACGATGACGCTCGACTGGATCTTCCAGGGGCCGAATGTCGGCTTCATGCTGGCGCAGGAGAAAGGCTTCTACCGCGAAGCCGGCCTTGACGTTTCGATTACGTCCGGAAAGGGCTCGGGCAGTACCGCGCAACTGGTCGCCAGCAAGGCGACCCAATTCGGCTTTGCTGACGGCTACGTGGTCGGCAACGGTGTTGCCAAAGGCATGGGTCTGAAAAGCGTCGGCAGCATTTTCCGGCGCAACCCGGCCGCGATCGTGGTGCTCGCCGATTCCGGCATCAACAAGCCGAAGGATCTCGAAGGCAAGACCATCGCGATGACGGCGGGCAGCGCACAATTCCAGCAGTGGCCGGCCTTCGCCAGCGGTGCCGGTATCGATGTCTCGAAAATCCAGGTGATCAACATCGATCCGGCGGGCGTCGGGCCGGCGCTAATCACCGGCAAGGTCGCGGCGATCGGCGGCTTTGCCCAGGGTTACGTGCCGGCAATCGAGATCCGCGGCAAGAAGGAAGTGCGTATCTTCTGGTTTGCCGACGCCGGCGTCACCGTGGTGAGCAACGGCATTGTCGTGCATCAGGACCTGCTCAAGAGCGATCACGAATTGGTGCGCGCTTTTGTTGCGCCAAGCATCAAAGGCTTCCTCTATGGCCGCAAGAATCCGGATGAAGCCGTCGCGACCGTGAAAAAATATCTGGAAACGATCGATTCCACGATCACGCGCCGTGAGTTGGAGTTGTCGTGGAAAACCTGGGTGACACCGACAACGAAAGGCAAGCCGCTCGGCTGGGCCGCCGAAGGCGATTGGGCCGAAACCGTCAACGTGCTCAAGCATTACGGCGGCGTGACTACACCGCTCGATCCGTCTGCGCTCTTCACCAACGAATTTGTGCCGATCGGCGCCGAATTCGTGCCGCCGCAGGACGCCTGAGCGGCCTTGGCAGCGTGAACAATCCCGCTGACGATCCATATCTTCGCGTCGACAACCTCTGCAAAATCTACGCAACGCGCGACGCCGAGGTGCGCGCGCTTAACGATCTGTCCTTCACGCAACGCCGCGGCGAATTCCTTTCTCATGTTGGGCCGAGCGGTTGCGGCAAGAGCACGTTGCTGATGATCGCCGCCGGCCTTGTCCCGCCGTCGGGCGGCGCCGTTTGCGTCGCCGGCCGCAGCATCGATCGGCCGCGCACCGATATCGGAATCGTGTTCCAAAGCCCCGTTCTGCTGGAATGGCGCACCGCTCTCGGCAACGTGTTGCTGCAGGCCGAAGCACGCAAGATGGATCTCAAGGACGCGGAACGCCGTGCCAGGGAGCTGCTCGGCTCGGTCGGGCTCGGCGGCTTCGAGGATCGCTACCCGCACGAATTGTCGGGCGGCATGCGCCAGCGCGTCTCGATCTGCCGCGCTCTCATTCATAATCCGGATCATCTGTTGATGGACGAGCCATTCGGCGCGCTCGATGCTCTGACCCGCGATCAGCTCGTTCTCGATCTCCAGGCCCTGGTCATAGAGCGGCGGATGACGGTGCTGTTCATTACCCACAGCATTGCCGAGGCTGTCTTTCTCTCCGATCGCGTCATCGTGATGACGCCGCGGCCCGGCTGTATCGACCGCATCATCGATATCAAGCTGCCGCGGCCACGCACACTGGCGATGCGTGAGTCTCCCGAATTCGCGGATTACAGCCGGCAAATTCTGGACCTGTTTCTCGCGCGCGGCGTTTTGCGCGAGCATTGAGCGGACCTGAGGAGGCGCGATTGACCGAACGCAATATCCTGGCCGCGGCCGTGGTTGTCTCGCCCGATCGCACGGGTATGGATGAAATCGAAGCCGGCATCCAGCGGCGCCGGCGCAAGCGGGAACGCAGCGATCGAATTGGTGCGCTCGCTTATCCGATTGGCGTGATGGCAGCTCTGGTCGTGATTTGGGAGGCGGCCGCGCGGCTGTTTGCCATCCCGGCTTACCTCTTGCCGGCGCCAAGCCTTATTGCGCAGGCGATGGTTGCCAATTCGACGGTGCTGATCAAGCAAAGCGTCGCCACGTCGCTCGAAATCGTCCTCGGTTTTGCGTTGAGCGTCGCCGTCGGCGTGCCCCTGGCGCTGGCGATCTTTCTCTGGAAACCGTTTGCACGTTCGGTCTACCCGCTGCTTGTTTCTTCCCAGGCAGTGCCGAAAGTCGCGGTCGCGCCGCTATTTCTGGTTTGGTTCGGCTTTGGCCTTTTGCCGAAGGTGCTGATTGCATTTCTCATCGCCTTCTTCCCCGTTGTCATCAATACGGCCATGGGGCTTGCGGCGATCGAGCGCGAGAAGATCTATCTCGCCCAATCGATGGGGCTGAGCTCGTTTGCAACCTTCCGCAAGATCCAGTTGCCGAACGCGCTGCCGTCGATATTCGCGGGGCTGAAGATTTCCATCACGCTCGCAGTTGTCGGCGCCGTGGTCGGGGAGTTCGTCGGCGGACAGGGCGGGCTTGGCTATCTGCTGCTCATCGCCAATGGCAACATGGACACGTCCTTGCTGTTCGCCGGCATTGCCGCTCTCACCTTTCTTGGTGTTGTGTTCTTCATCCTGATCGGCATTGTCGAGCGGCTGGTGCTGCCGCCGCACGCCGTCGAGCGGGTCTCGTTCGAGCGCGGCTCGATGTGAATTCTCAGATCGCGACCTTGCGCAGGAAGCCCTCGACGCTGCTGCGGAGGCTTGTCGCAGCGCTTTCGACCGATTGCGAGGCCGCCAGCACGGTGTCGGCGGAGCTGCGCATTTCGGCCATGGTCGTCGCGACGCGTTGCAGCATCGAGACGACGGATTTGGTGCCTGATGCCGCTACCGCGACATTGTTGGAAATCTCGCTTGTCGAGGCGTGCTGTTGCTCGACGGCAGAGGCGATCGCCGAGGTGAATTGCTGAATATCCTGCATGCGATCGGAGATGCTGCCGATGGCGCGCACGGCGCTTTGGGTCGAGGACTGCACGGCGGCGATCTGCGAAGCGATGTCGTCCGTGGCTTTGCCGGTCTGGACCGCCAGCGCTTTGACTTCGGACGCGACTACGGCAAAGCCCCGGCCCGCGGCGCCGGCGCGGGCCGCTTCGATGGTGGCGTTGAGCGCCAGCAAGTTGGTCTGCCCGGCCACGCTTTGGATGAGCTTGATGACGTCATCGATCTTTTGCGCCGCCAGCGCGAGCCCCGCGATGTCGTCGTTGGTTGATCGCGCTTCCGAAGCCGCGGCACGTACCACATCGGATGCCCGCACCAGTTGACGATTGATCTCGGCGATCGATTTCGACATTTCCTCCGCCGCGGTCGCGGCAACCTCGACCCGGCCGCAGGCGTCGTTCGACGTCTGCACCGCGTCGGATGTATGCGTGGTGGTCTCGTTCGACGTGGCAGAAAGAGTGGTGGCGGTTGATCGGATCGCGGCAACGCTTTCCGCCACGGTCTTCAGGACCTCTTCGACGCTCTCGCGGAACCAGACTATGGCCTCTTCGATGGCGGCGCGGCGCGCTTCCTGCTCGCTGAGCAAAGCGCTTTTCAGCTCCGCCTTGCGACGGGCGGTGATGTCATTGTGGGTGCCGACCCAATAATTGCCACCCGGAATGGCGCGATTGACGACGGCGATGGCGCGGCCATCCGGCAGTTCGGCGACGAAATTGATCTCCTTCCCCGCAGCCATGCTGGCCAGCAGATCGGCGTGATACTTTTCGGGATCAAGCGGCAGGCTGCCGGATTTGGCACGGATGCGGACGATATCGGCAAGTCTTGCACCCGGCTTCACGACGTCGCGAGGCAGATCGTA
>DATJYT010000309.1:0-7309 GCA_035499475.1 Xanthobacteraceae bacterium
TGGGCTGCGTGGGTCATTCCTTGGGGTCTCTGCAAAACGCCGGGTGGGCAAGGCGTGGTTTTGCCGTCGCGGTTGGAACTCCGCTTTCTGTGCGCGATGTCCACGCGGCTGGCTATGGAGCATAGGCAATTCCCGGCAAGAACCAGGCGAACAGCCTGGCTCGATACCGGCTTTTCCCATCCTATGCGGCTTTCAACCGAAATGACACCAAGCGCCGGTGACGAAGTCAACCGGCGCCGCTTGTCGCGGCAATGGTGCTGAGAGGCTACTTGCCCCAGCCGAACCGATAGTTGACGCCGGCGCGGAAGACATTGTCATGCATCGACACATTATCGGTCGTCGCCGTGCCGCAGTTCGTTCCGCAGTTGAAGCGGCCGAGGTCGACGTGCAGATATTCTGCCTTGGCCGACCAGTTGCCGGGCAGCGCGAATTCGACGCCGCCGCCGAGCGTCCAGCCCGCATTGGTGTTGGTGGCGCCGGGAAAGCCGGGCGTGGATGCCTGTATATCGCCGGCCGCGAGGCCGCCGGTGACGTAGGGCAGCACGCCGCCGAAGGCATAGCCGACGCGGCCGCGGACCGTGCTGAGCCAGTTGTCATTGGTCGAGCAGCCGGCCGGACAACCGGTCGTGGTGCTCGAGCCCGAGAGATCAGCCCAATCGAGGTCGCCCTCGAGACCGAACACCGCATGGCCGGTCTGCCAGTTGTAGCCGGCAGTGCCGCCTATCAGGCCTCCGGAAAGATTCACGCCGGTCGCATTGGCGTTCCAATAGGAGTGACCCCAGCCGCCGCCGCCGTTGATGCCGACATAAAAGCCGGTCCAATTGTAGATCTGCGCGACTTCGGCGGGCGGCGCCTTATAGAGCGGGGCAACCGAGAGATCGGCGGCGCTTGCACCGCGCGCCGCGACGAGCATGCCCACGGCAAAGCATGCCACTACGAATTTCCTGATCATTCCAGTTCCTGACCTCGCCGGCGCGGCCGCTTGGCGCGGCCATCCGCTATACGACACTACACCGGACTTCGTTACCCTCGGCTTACCCTCATGGTTAAGCCGCCCGATCCGCCGCCGCGCCTGTACTCTATTGATCAGAAAGGCAAAATTGTGCCTGCCCGGCGGCGCGACCATGACCGCGGCATGGAACTCGATGGAACCGCAGCCCGGACTGAGCGAAGCGAAACCCAGGCTATGCGTAAGTCTTCAGCACGTGGCGTGCGATGACCATTTTCATCACCTCGCTCGCGCCTTCGGTGATGCGGAAGCTGCGCTGCTGCCGCCAGAACCTCTCGATGGGCAGATCGGTCGTCAGCGCAATGCCGCCGTGAATTTGCATGCACATGTCGGCGGCCTTGAACGCCATCTCGTCGGCGAAATATTTGCAGACGTAAGCGTCCTGGCGGGCGTCCTCGCCTTTGTCCAGACGGGTCGCGGCCTTGTAGACCAGGAGCCGCGCCGCTTGCAGCTCGATATACATGTCCGCCAGCATCCACTGGATCGCCTGACGATCGGCGAGCGGGCGGCCGAAGGTCGAGCGCTGCTTGGCATAGGCGGTTCCCAATTCGAGGCAGCGCTCGGTGACGCCCAGCGCACGCGCGCCGTGCTTGACGCGCCCGGCGCCGAGCCATTGCTGGGCGTGGCGAAAACCCTCGCCCTCTTCGCCGACGCGGTGGCTCGCCGGCACGCGCACATTTTCGAGCACGATTTCCCACGGCCGGTCGCCCATCATGGTGTTGTATTGGGCGCCGAGTTTCACGCCGGGCGTATCCATATCGACGATGAAGCACGAAATGCCGCCGTGCGAGCCCTTGGCGCGGTCGGTCGCCGCCATGAGCTGCATGAAATCGGCATCGCCGGCGCCGGTGATGAAGCGCTTCACCCCGTTGATCACGTAATGGTCGCCGTCACGCACCGCGATTGTGCGCATGCCGCCGGGATCGGAGCCGGCATCGGGCTCGGTCTGTGCGAAGCAGGCAACCTTCTCGCCGCGCAGCGCCGGCATCAAATACTTCTCCTTCATCTCGCCTTTGAGCGAGAACAGGATCGCGCGAACGCTCGGTCCGGCGATGCCGCCGCCGCCGCGCGCCGGCAACGCCACGCTGCGGCAGAGCTCCTCCTCGACGATGGCGCGGGCCAGAATCGAAAGCCCCGGTCCGCCGTATTCTTCCGGCACGTCCATCATCCAGAAGCCGAGGTCCTTGGCGCGTTGGGAGAAGCGTCCGTAGTATTCGGGCCGGAGCTTCTGATGCTCGTCGGTGGTCTGCCGCTCGATCGGGATCAACTCGGTATCGACGAAGCGGCGCAGTGCGGCCTTGAAGATGCGCAATTCCTCGGGAAGCTCGAAGTCCATCACGCCTTCTCCTCGCGCCAAGCCACACGAACATCGACTGCCACCGCGCCATTGGGGCGCACAATCAAGGGATTGATCTCGATCTCGGTGATGCGCGCGCGATGATCGAGATAGAAGCGGGCCAGCGCGTTCGCCGTGGCTTCGAGCGCCTTGCGATCGGCGGCCGGCCGGCCGCGATAGCCGGCGATGAGCCGGCTCGCCTTCAGGCTGTCGATCATCGCGCCGACGTCGCGATCGTTGACGGGAAGCAATCGTTGCGCCACGTCGCGCACCAGTTCGACCATGATGCCGCCGGCGCCGACCAGGAGCAGCGGCCCGTAGAGCGGATCCTCGTGCGTGCCGACGATCATTTCCACGCCGCTGACCATTTCCTGCACCAGGAAGCCGTCGATCTTCGCGTTCGGGTGCGCGGCCCGCGCCGCTTTGACGAGCGCGTCGGCCGCGTCGAGCACCTGTTGCCGGCTGGCGAGATGAAGCATGACGCCGCCGGCTTCGGTCTTGTGCACGATATCGGCGGAGCGAATCTTCAAGACAACCGGGAAGCCGATCGCCGCTGCCGCGTCCGCAGCCTGTTCCGCGCTCGTCACCGCGCGGCTCTGCGGTAGGTTGATGCCGTACCGGCCGAGGGTTGCTTCCAGATTGTCCGGAGTCAGGTCGCTCGGCGGCGCCGGCGGAAGCACGGCAGGCGCGCGACCGGTCCGTTCCGCATAGAACCATAGGCCGTTGAGCGCACGCAGCGTCGGCTCCAAGGCCTGGAGAAACGGAATGCCGGCTTGTTCCTGGATCGTGATGCCGTCCGGAGGCATTTGATAGATCATGCGGCCGAAGGTGACGATCGGCTTGTCGGTCACGCTGAGCAGGCGGCGTATTTCGTGAATGCCGTCCCAGTTGCCGCTCTTGCCCGGCAGCGGTCCGCCCCAGGCGACCATGTCCACATTGGGATCGCGCGCGACGACTTCCATCTGATCCGCAGCCGCTTTGAGCGTCGTCGGAATCCCGGTATCGAGCGGATTTTTCGGTGCGATGCCTTCCTGCATGTGCGGCAGCAACGCCGCGTTGGTGGCGGCGCTGAATTCCGGGATCACCGCGCCTTCGGTCTCGGCGTAATCGTAGAGCAGGTCGACCGTGCCGCCCGACGTGGTGACGAAGCCGATACGCGGCCCCTTCGGCAAGCGGCCGCCTTGGAAGGCGAGCGTCGTCTCCAGGAGATCGTCGAGCGATCGGCAATTGACAATGCCGTAGCGCTCGCACATTGCGAGATAGGCCGCGTAATCGCCGCCGATGGCGCCGGTATGCGACCGTGCCGCGGCGCGCGATTTTTGCGTGGCGCCGGTCTTGATGGCGATGACCGGCTTGCCGGCTTCAAGCGCGCGTCCGGCGGCTTGCATGAAAGCCTGCGGCCGCCGGATGCCCTCGATGAAGACCACGATGGTCTTGGTGTGCGGATCGTCGACCATGAAGTTGAGGTAGTCAGCGAGCTCAAGATCGACTTCGTTGCCGGACGACACGACATAGGAGAAGCGGATGCCGCGGTCGGCCGCGCTTTTGACCCAGAACTGCAACGTGCCGCCGGATTGAAAAATGCCGCCGACCGGGCCCGGCGGGACGCTGCAAAGCTCCGTATTCGGATAGGCGAACAGGCGCTCGCGAAATGAAAAGGAGCCCATGCAGTTCGGGCCGCTGACGCGCAGCTTGCTGGAAGCGACAAAGTTCTTCAGCCACGCGCCGCGCTCGCGCGAGGCCTCGCCTTCGCCGTCACCGACCGCCGCCGCGTAGATCGTGGCCGATTTGACGCCGGCCGACTCAGCGTCGGTCAGCACGCCCGCCACGTTCGCGGCCGGAACGATGACCATGGCATGATCGACCGGCTCGCCGATGTCGCGCAGCGTCGGCACGCAGCGTTCGCCAAATACGGACTGCTGTCGCGGATTGACCAGATGGATGCGGCCGCCATATCCGAATTGCCGCAGATTGGTGAAAATCTGGCTCGGCCATTTAGCCCGCTCGGACGCACCGACGATGGCTACCGATGCGGCCTGCAACACGCTCGCCGGAGACCGCAGAACACTTGGAACGCCCGCCACGCTTACTCCCCCGCCCATTGGGCGTCGCTCTTTCCTGTTAGGTATAATATTTCGCCTGGGTCGGCTATGTCTTGGCCCACATACTTGGACCAGATCAGGTCTGCAACAGGGGAGGGCGAATGAGAGCGCGACGCGTCACTGGTCTGCTCGCTGCAATTGTGGCCTCGGTGCTCTCCATGGCGACCGCGGCGTCGGGTGCCGATTTCTATCGGGGCAAGACCCTCACGGTCGTCGTCGGTTTCGCCCCAGGCGGGGGCGTCGACACTACGGCGCGCGTCGTCGCCAACCACCTCGTTCGGTTCATTCCCGGCGAGCCGGCGCTCGTGGTGCAGAACATGGAAGGTGCGGCGGGTCTTGTGGCGATGAACTACGTCGAAAAGCGCGTCGCCGCCGACGGACTGACCATCGCTGTGCCGGGGCGGTCCTGGTACGTGGAAGGCGCGCTCAGGGGTCCGGGCGTTGCCTTCGACGTCGACAAGCTCACTTATATCGGCAGTCCCGGCGGCGTGAATTCATCTCTTTACGTTCGCACCGCGACCGGCGTCGATAGTCTCGCCAAGCTCAAGAATGCGCCCAAGCCGTTGACCTTCGGCACCCTCGGTTCGACGACGCCGACCGCGATGGTGCCGGCGCTTCTCGCTGCGGCGGGCTTCCCCGTCAAGCTGATATCGGGCTACATTTCGACGGCCCGCGTTCTCCTCGCGCTGGAGCAAGGCGAAGTCGACGGTTTCTGGACGGTGGACGATTCTTTCGCTCGCCGACACGATTTGATCGAAAAGAACATCGTGCGCCCGATCATGCAGACCCGGCCACATTATCCGGGGGTGCCGGTGCTCGGCGATCTGCTGCCCGAAGACAAGCGTCCGCTGCTCATGCTCCTGGAGGCGCCGGAGAATTTCGGATTGCCGATTGTCGGGCCGGCCGGCATCCCTCCCGAGCGCGTCGACATTCTGCGCAAGGCTTTCCTTGCCATGGCAGCAGACTCCGATTTCCAGGCCGACGCGATCAAGGCTGAGCAGCCGGTAGGTTCGCCCATCACCGGCGATCAACTCGCTGCCATGATACAAGAATTGGCGAAGGCGGCGACGCCGGATATTGTCGCGGCCTACCGGCAACTCGGGGCGGCAAAATAATCAGCAAGTAACCGGGCAAGATTGCCTGAGGTGACAGAAAGGGTGCGAATGCGTCTCGACAAACTCGAAGGAAAACCCGACGGCAAGGTCGCTTGGGGCAGTGATATCGCGGCGCAGATGCTGCGGCGTTTCGGCATCCGCTATATCAGCCTCAATCCCGGCGCGAGCTATCGCGGCTTCCACGACAGCATCGTCAATCATCTCGGCAATGAGAATCCCGGCATCGTGCTCTGCCTGCACGAAGACCATTCGGTGGCGATCGCACACGGCTATGCCAAGGCGACCGGCGAGCCGATGGCCTGCGTGCTGCACAGCAATGTCGGCCTGTTGCACGGCATGATGGGATTATTCAACGCCTGGTGCGACCGGGCGCCGATGTTCGTTCTTGGCGCGACCGGTCCGGTCGCCGCCGAAAAGCGCCGGCCTTGGATCGACTGGATCCACACGTCGCGGGACCAGGGCGCTTATATTCGCTCGATCATCAAATGGGACGATCAGCCGACTTCGCCCGATGCGCTGGTCGAATCCATGACGCGCGGCAACTTGCTGACGCGTTCGGCGCCGACGGCGCCCATTTATATTTGCCTCGACGCCGGCTTTCAGGAGCAGAAGCTCGACAAGGAGCCGGAGTGGCCCGACGTGGCGCGGTTCAAACCGCCGCAGCCGCCGCGGCCATCGAAGCAATCCATTGATGAAGCGGTCGCATTTTTGCAAGGCGCGCAACGGCCGGTCCTCATGATCGGGCGCGGCTCGCGCAAATCCGAATACTGGGCGCCCCGCATCAAGCTCGCGGAGCGGCTTGGCGCTTGCGTGCTCACCGATCTGAAGCAGGGTGCGGTATTCCCGACCGATCACGCGGCGCATTATTGCCCGCCGTTCAATGTGCTCGGCAAGGATTCGCGCGAGCTTTTGTGCGAAGCGGATGTGATCGTCGCGCTCGATTGGGTCGATCTCGGCGGCGCGCTGCGGCAAGCCAAGAATGCCGGCAAGGTCACGGCGAAAGTCATCGCCTGCTCGCTCGACCAGAACCTGCACACCGGCGCCAATATGGAATATCAGGCGCTGCCGCCGGTCGATGTGGCGATGGCGTCGACCGCCGACGTCGTCGTCGCGGAGCTCAACGATGCCCTGGGTGCGGGCCGCAAGAATCCGTGGAAGGTGAAAGTGCCGGCGAAGGCGAAGGCCGCCAACGGCGTCATCAGCATGGAGCAGGTGGCGCTGTCGCTGCGCGATCAATTCAACGATCCGGAGAACGTCACCTTCTGCACGCTCGGCCGCGGCTGGCCGTTCGACGTATGGCCGCTGCAGAGCGGCATGTCTTATCTCGGCAAGGACGGCGGCGGCGGGTTGGGTTCCGGTCCCGGCATATCGGTCGGGTCGGCGCTCGCGTTGCAGGACCAGGGCCGCTACGCCATCTCGATGCTCGGCGACGGCGACTTCTGCATGGGCGCGACCGCGATCTGGAGCGCCGTGCATCATCGCATTCCGTTGCTGATCCTGGTGAACAACAACCGCTCCTACTTCAACGACGAGCTGCACCAGGAGAACGTCGCCAAGACCCGCGGCCGCGAGGTCAAGAACCGCTGGATTGGGCTGCGCATGGAAGATCCGTCGCCCGACATCGCCAAGCTTGCCGAGGCGCAGGGCGCCGTCGGCATCGGCCCGGTGACCAGGGCCGAGGACGTGACGCCGGCGATCGCGCGCGGCGTCGACGTGCTGAAGAAAGGCGGCGTCTGCGTCATCGATC
>DATJYT010000310.1:0-7859 GCA_035499475.1 Xanthobacteraceae bacterium
GGGCAACAGGTTATAGCCGTCAAGATGGACCTTATAGGTCATGTCACCGATCTTCTGACCCTTGAGCAAGTCCTCCTTGACGGTGGTGTCTCCTACCGCGGCGAGAAGAATACCCAATGGGAGGGCGGTTTCCGCGTCCCGACCCTCATCCGCTGGCTTGCGTGATCAAGCCGGGAAGCATCCTGAACGACTTTGGTGCGCATGAGGATATGATCCCGACATTGCTCGCCGCAGCGGGTGACGCAACCGTCAAAGAAGACCTGCTGAAAGGAAAGAAGATCGGCGATATGACCTACAAGGTCCATCTCGACGGTTACAACCTGATGCCCTTCCTGAAGGGCGACACGAAGGAATGGCCGCGCCACGAGTTCATCTACTGGACCGACGGCGGCAGCGTTGCTGCTCTGCGATATGACAACTGGAAGCTCAGCTTCCTGCGACAGAACGCGGTGGGCATCAAGGTCTGGGAGGCTCCCTTCGAGGAGCTGCGCTGGCCGATGCTGACCAATTTGCGCATGGATCCATTCGAGCGCGCCTCGGATGAGTCGATTAGTCACACAAAATGGGCCGCGGAGCGAATGTTCGTGTTAGCGCCCGCCGGCGCCTATGTGGCTCAGTGGCTGCAGAGCTTCCGCGAATTTCCGCCTCGCCAAAAACCCGGCAGCTTCAGCCTCGACCGCGTGATGGAGGCGGTGACGTCCGCCGGCCAAGGCAACAACTGACATCGCGCCGAATCCGATCAACAGGGGCCGCAATCGCTTCAGGCGGGTGCGGCCCCCGTCATGTCGTGGCCTCCATCGGCCTGTCGACCGGCATTCTCAAGCGCGGCTGTGATCTGATCGTTCTCGGCGCCAGCCGGCGGCCGGGCGACAGGCTGTTCTTCGGCAACACCGCCGCGTCGGCGCTGGAGCGTTCGAATATATCGAATTTGTTTGTCGCGAGCTGAGAAAGCCCTGCTGCGGCGTCATTTGGCCGTGCGCGCGGCCGATTTTGCGGGGCAGATATTTGAGTATAACGTTCGATTGCGCCTGACCGGTCCAAGAGTTGTAAAAGCCAGATTCGCGCATGAATGTTCATGGCACGTCCGACGGCAAGCCGCGGCCTATCGACAGGCTGCGCACCGGCGTGCTCGGCGATTCGGGAGAAAACCGCACGCTGCTGCTTGTCGGCGCTGCGATCGTGCTCGTCCTCTATCTCATCCGCGACATCCTGCTGCCGTTCGTGGTCGCGGGCGTCGTCGCCTATATCTGCACGCCGCTCATCACTTGGCTAACCAAGCGGACCGGATGGCCGCGGTCTATCTTCGCGGCTCTGGTGTTTCTGGTCTTGATCGGGTCGGCGATGCTCTTCGTCGCGGTAGCGGGGCATTACCTGGTCGCCGAGACCACGGGCACTGCGGGCGACCTGCAGGGGACCATCGAGCACCTCGCGCGCGCGACCACCGGCGATCAGCCGATCCGGCTGTTCGGGCAAACGATCGATCCGGCCGAACTCGCGCGAACCATGCTGCAGCGGATCGGCGATTGGTTCCGCCAAGTCAATGGGCTGGCGCTCGTGGCGGGCTATGGTCTTGCGGCCATCATGGGCACGTTCTTGACCGCGGCGCTGCTGTGTTACTTCCTGCTTACCGGGCCCAGTATCGGCCGGGGATTGTTGTGGACCGTGCCGCCGAGCCGGCGCGCTGTGGTGGTGCGCATCGCCGCGCAGCTTGACCCGCTGCTGAAGCGATATTTCATCGGCATGCTCGCCATCGTCGTCTATGCGATCGTGGCTTCCTATATCGGGCTCGGCGTCGTTCTTGGCATCGGCCACGCGCCGTTGCTCGCGGTGCTGACCGGAATCCTCGAAACCGTGCCGATTGTCGGCACCACGCTGGCGGCGATCATCGCCGGCCTGGTCTCGCTGCACACGGCCACTGGCTTCATGAGCATCCTGGCCTTCACCGTCTATGCGATCGCGCTTCGCCTCTCGATCGATCAGATCGTCGGCCCGCTCGTGCTCGGTGGCGCGGCGCATGTGCATCCGGTCGTCGTGATTTTCAGTTTCTTTGCCGGCGCGGTTCTGTTCGGCGTTCCGGGAGTGATTCTCGCCGTGCCGGCCGCTCTGGCGGGCAAAATCGTCCTGGCCAACCTTTATGGCGAAGACGGCGAATAGCTGCGCTTTCTTCCTCCACGACTTCCCGGGCAGCGCGCGAAATCCACCGACGGCCGCCGTATGCGGCAACGCATCGCATGATCGCATTGCGGGCGGACGCGATATCTTCATCTTCCCCAAGGGCAGGTTTTGTGCGACACGTAACCATCGGGTGGGCGACGTTTTCTCATGAGTGCCTTGGATCTGCTGCCGTTCATTCAGGCTGTGTGCGGCGTTTGTCTCGCGGCTGCAGCCGTGGGCTGTGCGTTCACGCTGCTTCAGGCCTTTTTGATTGCTCGTTTTTCGGGCGAGGCAATGATCGAGTCGGCGGATGAGCCGGCGGTGACGGTCCTCAAGCCGCTGCATGACGATGAGCCCGATCTGCTGTCGCGGCTCGGCCGTTTCTGCGAACAGGATTACGCCGGGCCCGTCCAAATCGTCTGCGGTGTGCGCGGAGATGCGACCGCGGCGGCGGTCATGCAAGAATTCAAAGCGAAGTTTCCGGACAAGACAATCGAATGCGTGACCGATGCCCGCGGTCACGGCAGCAATGGCAAGGTCTCCAACCTCGTCAATATGCTGCCCTCAGCGCGACACGGCACGCTCGTGCTGTCCGACAGCGATATCGTCGTCGAAGCGGATTATTTGCGCGAGGTAACCGCGCTCCTGGAGGCGCCGCGGGTCGGCGCGGTGACGTGTCTTTACTACGGGACAGGTGAAGGACTGTGGCAGCGCCTTTCCGCGCTCACCATCAACTCTCATTTTCTGCCGCAGGCGATTTTGGCGACGAGCCTCGGGCTGGCGCAATATTGTTGTGGGGCGACCGTCGCCATGCGCCGGTCCATGTTGGATCGGATCGGCGGCTTTGCGGCCTTTGGGGATGAGCTCGCGGACGATTTCGCCATCGGCAACGCCATACGGTCGCTCGGTCTCAGGATTGTGACGGCGCCGCGCCTTGTCGGACATCGCTGCCGCGAGGGAAGTTTCGGCGAACTCATGCAGCACCAGCTGCGCGCGACCCGCACCATCAAAAGTATCGATCCGGTGGGTTATATCGGAACGATCATCGCCCATCCCTGGGCGCTCGCGCTCCTGGGCATGCTGTCCGGAAGCGTCATCGCGGCGCCGATCGCGGTCGTGGCGCTGGCGTCGAGGTTATTGCTTTGCCTGGCGGTCGCGCGCCGTTTCGGCCTGCCACGTCGAGACCTTTGGCTGGTGCCGCTCCACGATATGGTCGCCTTTGCCGTCTATTTCATGAGCTTCTGCGGCAAAACGGTCCACTGGCAAGGATCGGACTACCGGGTGACGGAAGAAGGTATGCTGATCGAGCTTGAGGCCGACTGAGCCTCGGCTAGAAATGGTTCGACAATGCGGACTTTGTTCCTGCAAGCGCCTTCATTTGACGGCTTCGACGGCGGCGCCGGTTCGCGCTACCAGGCGCGCCGCGAAATCCGTTCGTTCTGGTATCCGACCTGGCTTGCCCAGGTGGCCGCCGTCGTACCGGACAGCAAATTGATCGACGCGGTGCCGCATCGGCAGTCGTTGCCCGATATCCTGCCCGAGGCGCGGCGCAGCGACCTCCTGGTCCTCCACACGTCGACGCCCTCCTTCGCTTCCGACGTCCGCGTCCTCGAAGCGCTCAAGGACGCGAACCCGCGCCTCAAGGCCGGCTTCGTCGGCGCCAAGGTCGCGGTCGAGCCGCAGGCAAGCCTCGCTGCTTCGGCGGCCATCGATTTCGTCGCCGGCAACGAATTCGACTTCACCATCAAGGAAATCGCCGAAGGGCGCGACTGGAGCGGCATCACCGGCCTGTCCTATCGCGACGCGTCGGGCGCGATCCGGCACAATCCGCCGCGCGCCATTCTGGAAAACATGGACGAACTGCCATTCGTCTCGCCGGTCTACAAGCGCGACCTGAAAATCGAAAAATATTTCATCGGTTATCTGAGGCACCCGTACCTCTCGCTCTACACCGGGCGAGGATGCAAGTCGCGTTGCACGTTCTGCCTGTGGCCGCAGACCGTCGGCGGCCATCGCTACCGCACGCGCAGCGTCGCCAATGTGGTCGAGGAAATCCGCTGGGCACATCAGGCAATGCCGCAGGTGAAGGAATTCTTCTTCGACGACGACACCTTCACCGACGATCGCCCGCGCACCGAGGCGATCGCGCGCGAGCTCGGCAAGCTCGGCGTCACCTGGTCGTGCAACGCCAAGGCCAATGTGCCGCGCGAGACGCTGAAGGTGATGCGCGACAACGGCCTGCGGCTCTTGCTCGTGGGCTACGAGAGCGGCAATCAGCAGATCCTGCACAACATCCGCAAGGGCATGCGCATCGACGTCGCCAAGCGCTTCACCAAAGATTGCCATGAGCTCGGCATCGCCATCCACGGCACCTTCATCCTCGGGCTTCCGGGCGAGAGCCGGGAAACCATTGAAGAGACCATCCGTTTCGCGACCGAGATCAATCCACACACCATTCAGGTCTCGATCGCGGCGCCCTATCCGGGCACCGAGCTTTACCGCGAGGCGATTGAAAACGGGTGGCTGGACGAGGCCCATGCCGACTTGGTCGATGCCCACGGCGTGCAGATCGCGCCGCTGCACTATCCGCATTTGAGCCATACCGAGATTTTCCACTCGGTCGAGGATCTGTATCGGCGTTTTTACTTCCGGGCACCCAAGATTGCAGCGATTGTCGGTGAGA
This sequence comes from Xanthobacteraceae bacterium, assembly GCA_035499475.1. Lineage (GTDB taxonomy): Bacteria > Pseudomonadota > Alphaproteobacteria > Rhizobiales > Xanthobacteraceae > BOG-931. Next base: position 4,838 of record DATJYT010000310.1, read on the forward strand.
TGGCGCGCAGCCCGCAGATGCTGGTACGGCGCCTGCGCGAAGGCGTCGAGTTCTTCGCCTTCATGCGCGAGCGACGCCAACAGGCTCATTAGCTTTTGTTCAGGTACCCCGCGTCGCTGAACCATGCGACGGCGTCGGCAATTCCCTCACGGTAAGGACGCGCGCGAAAACCGAGATCGCGTTCGGCCTTCGCCGCCGTGAAAAACATGCGGTGCTCGGCGAGGCGAACGCCATCTACGGTCGCGAGCGGCTCGCGGCCGGTGAACCGCGCCGCCGTTTCCGCCGCATAGGCGACCGAAAGAGCGAACGCGCGCGGAATGCGCAGTCGCGGCGGCCGCCGGCCGACCGAGCGCGCAATGTCGGCGAGCATGTCGGCGAACAGGATGTTTTCGCCACCGAGGATATAGCTTTCGCCGATGACACCGCGCTGCAATGCCAGGAGATGGCCGTCGGCAACGTCGTCGACATGGACCAGGTTGAGGCCGGTATCGACGAAGCAGGGAATCCGGCCGCGCGCCGCTTCGACGATGATGCGGCCGGTGGGCGTCGGCTTCACGTCGCGAGGACCGATCGGAGTTGAGGGATTAACGATGACGGCGGGCAGGCCGTCCTCGGCGACCATTGTCCGGACCAGCCGTTCAGACGCGATCTTGCCGCGTTTATAGGCGCTGATAGCCGTCTCCTCGGGTTGCGGTACGGTTTCGTCGGCGGGCTCGGCATCGTCGCGTAATGCCAGGGTTGCAACGCTGCTGGTATGCACGATGCGCTCGACGCCGGCGCGCCGGGCCTCTTGCATCACATTGCGGGTACCCTCGACATTGGCCGTATAGATTTCATTGCGGTCGCGCGCCCATAGCCGGTAGTCGGCCGCGACGTGAAGGACATAGCGAACGCCGCTCATGGCTTGGCGCAGGGACGACGCGTCGCGGATATCGCCCTCGGCAAATTCGAGATCGAGCCCGTCGAGGTGGAAGCGGGGACTGCCGGAACGCGCCAGGGCGCGCACCGCATATCCCGCGGCGAGCAATTTCCTGACGACCGCCGACCCGACAAATCCGGTGGCCCCCGTGACCAAGGCTTTTGCAGGGCCGCTCATGAGGAGTTGTCACAATTCATGGCAGCTTTCTTGCATGTCTTTGTTTGCGCTTCGAGTCAGAATCGACCATCCTCAGAATCTGGACCCTTGGATGGGGGACCCAGGCTGACGGGGGAGGCCTGACGACGGAAGCGCACTGGGGCTCGACGATCGACATGCGATCGTGAGCGAGAGGCAGGGGCATTTGATGCTATCCCGACTGCAATACAGCGGGGCGGTTGTTGTTGACCGCTTTGTGAGCGGCGAAACCGAAGCTGGCTCCTTCGCCGGGGTGACCGCGGAACGACATCCTCGCACCGTCATCGCCTTTGTCGGCATGGATTTTGAGGCCAGAATCGCGGCCGGGCCCGGCGTATTGGTGCTCTGCCGCGATGACCGCAGCGAATTGGAGAAAGTGGCGGAGACCGCCGCGCGCCAAGGCTATCGGGGCATCATCAGTTTCGGCGTCGCCGGCGGCCTTGCTTCCGACCTGCGCGCCGGCGACTGGGTCGTCGCATCCTCCGTCCTCGAAGCGCAGACCGGTCGTGACACCGACGCGGCGTGGTCGCGCAAGTTGCTTGGCGCCATAGCCGGGGCGCGGCACGCTCCCATCCTTGGCGTAGATACGCCGATTGCCGAGCCGGCGACGAAGCGCGAACTGCACAGCACCACCGGCGCGGTCGCGGTCGATATGGAATCCCATGTGGTGTCGCGGCTCGCGGCCGCCCATCGCCTCGCCTTTGCGGCGGTGCGCGTCATTGTCGATGCGGCCGATCGGACGATCCCTCGCGCTGCGATCCTCGGCATGGGTGTCGGCGGCCGCGCCGATATCCCGGCGCTGCTGCGCGATCTCATTGCCCGGCCGTCGCAGCTATCGCCGCTGGTCCGGGTTGCCATCGATGCGTTCGTCGCTCGCGCCGAGATGACGCGCGTGCGGCGACTCCTTGGGCCGCACTTCGGGATCCTCGATCTCGCCTGAGCGGGCGGTTCAGGCCTGTGAGATGAACTTGGTGTTCAAGTACGCCTGCAGTCCTTCGATCCCGCCTTCGCTGCCGTAGCCGGACTCCTTGACACCGCCGAACGGCGTCTCGGGCGTCGAGATGGCGATGGAGTTCACGCCGACCATGCCGGACTGCAATGCGTCGCCGATCAGATTTGCGGTCTGCGCCGAGCCGGTGAAAGCGTAAGCGGCAAGTCCATAGGGCAGCGAGTTGGCGCGCTCCACGACCTCGTCAAAGGTTTTGAACGGCACCACCGGCGCCAGCGGACCGAACGGCTCCTCGGTCATTATCTTGCTGTCGTCGGGCACGTCGGTAATCACCGTCGGCTCGAAGAAGTAGCCCTGATTGCCGCGGCGATTGCCGCCGGTGACGATTTTTCCGCCGCGCTGCTTGGCGTCGTTGACGAACTTTTCCATGGTGTCGATGCGGCGCGCGTTGGCCATCGGTCCCATAGTGTTGCCCTTTTCCAGACCGTCGCCGAGCTTGATGCCCTTGGCATATTCGGTGAAGCGCGCCACGAAGCGATTGTAGGATGCTTCCTGCACATAGAATCGCGTGGGCGAGATGCAAACCTGCCCGGCGTTGCGATATTTGAACGCCGCGATCGTGTCGGCCGACTTTTCCGGATCCGCATCGGCGAAAACCACCACGGGCGAGTGCCCGCCGAGCTCCATGGTGGCGCGCTTCATGCCCTTGGCGGCGAGTGCGGCAAGCTGCTTGCCGACCGGGATCGAGCCGGTGAAGGAGATTTTGCGCACGTCGTCCTTGGCGATGAGATGCTCGGAAATCGTCGCCGGCACGCCAAATATGAGATTGAGCACGCCCGCGGGAAGTCCGGCGTCGGCAAAGCAGCGCACCATCTCGACGCAAGCGCCCGGCGTCTCTTCCGAAGCCTTGAGGATCAGCGAGCAGCCGGCAGCGAGCGCGCCGCCGATCTTGCGCGCCG
>DATJYT010000311.1:0-3160 GCA_035499475.1 Xanthobacteraceae bacterium
ACGACGGCGCGTTCATCGCGACGAGCTTTCCGGGTTTCGTCGGATTGATGCAGTCGCTGGGCGCCGACTTGAACTGACGCAGAAGCTTCTCAGCGATAAAGGTCCGCGCGCGTCGGCGGCAGGCCGGAGGGTCCGCGCCGCTTCTTCGACGCCAGCGTCTGATAGAGGCCCACCGTATTGCGCTCGAACGCGATCGAGCAGGCGCCGAGATAAAGGAGCCACATCCGCGTCTTCACCTCGCCGACTTCCTTTGCCGCCGCGTCATAATTGGCGAGCAGCCGGTCGTGCCAGAGCCGGCAGGTGCGCTGGTAATGCTCGCGCAGCGCCTCGACGTCGTGGACCTCGAAGCCGTGAAGCTCCATGTCGGCAACGGTGTTGCCGATGTTGTCGAGTTCACCGCCGGGAAAGATGTATTTGGTCAGCAGCGCGAATTCCGGCCGCTTGCGGTGGGCGCGCTTGTCGCGCTTGGCAGGCCGGGTAATGGCGTGATGCAGGAACAGGCCGTCGGGCTTGAGCACCCGCATCACGGTTTCATAATAGGTCGGGTAATTGGCGATGCCGATGTGTTCCTGGATGCCGATGGCCGCGACCTTGTCGTATTCGCCTTCGACCGTCGAATAGTCGCGCAACTCCATGCGCACCTTGCCCTCAAGGCCGAGCCGCTTGATCTTGTCCTGGCCGTAAGCGACCTGCTGCTCCGACAGCGTGACGGCATAAGCGGTCACGCCATAATGCCGCGCCGCATACATCGACAGCGCGCCCCAGCCGCAGCCCATGTCGAGCAGGTGCTCGCCGGGCTTGAGCCGCAGCTTGCGGCAGATCAGCTCCAGTTTGTCCTGCTGCATCCGGTCGATGTCGTTGGTCCAGTCGGTGCAGTAGGCGCAGGTATAGACCATCTCCTTGTCGAGCCAGAGCGCGTAGAATGCGTTCGACACGTCGTAGTGGTAGCCGATGTTCTTCTTGTTTTCGGCCGGATTGCCGCTGCTCGGCCGCTCGCTGGGCATCGCTTCGAGCGGCCACGGGCCGCCGCGCGGCACCAACAGGAACTTGGCCAGCGTGCCCGCCAGCAGGCCCTTGTCGAGGGTCTTGCGGAATTCCCGTGTGCGGACCTTCGGGCGGATGCCAGCGAGGTCGAAGATGGTGCCGTTGCGCAAATCGAGGCGCTTGCCCACCCAAAGCTGCGCCAGCGTCTCGACATTGGGACGGCGCAGCAGCGCCGCGACCGCGCCCTCGTCGGCGATGGCCACGGCGAGCGCGTTCGGCGCCAAGCCGGCCGGAACGGTCGAGCCGTCCCACAGCACGAAACCGATATCGAGGCCGAGGCGCTCGCGCACATGGGCCAGCAGCTTTCTGAGGCTGGCCAGCCGGGTCTGCGCGGACATTCATTCTCCTGACGCTTGATGCCCTCGGCATCCGGGCGCGACGATTCTGCGGATCAAGGAAGCGAGCCCCGAATATACAATGCGCTTCACGCTTGTGTCTTGACGCCGCATCGCGTTGGCAACGACAGTGTCGGGCTGGCGCGCCAGGGACGCCCGCGGGGATTGCCCATGATCATTGCCATCGACGGACCGGCGGCTTCGGGCAAGGGCACCATCGCGAGGAATCTCGCATCGGTCTATGGGCTGCCGCATCTCGACACCGGCCTCATTTATCGCGCCGTGGCCAAGGCGGTGCTCGACGCCGGACATTCGCCCGACGATGTCGCGCACGCCACCGCGGCGGCGATCGCGCTCGATCCGGCAAAGTTCGACGACAACGCGCTCAAGGCGCAAGTCATCACCGAGGCCGCCTCGGTGGTTGCGGCCATTCCGCAAGTGCGCCAGGCCTTGATGAACTACCAGCGCGAGTTTGCAACGCGGCCGCCGGGCGCCGTGCTTGACGGGCGCGATATCGGCACTGTCATCGCACCGGGCGCTGATGTGAAGCTGTTCGTTGTCGCCTCGCCCGAAGTGCGCGCTGCCCGCCGCGTGCTCGAACTGCGCGGGCGCGGCGAGCAAGCGGACGAGCAGGCGGTGCTCGCCGACCTGCTGCGCCGTGACGAGCGGGATTCACGCCGCACCGCCGCGCCGCTCAAGGCAGCGCCCGATGCGCATCTCCTCGACACCACGAATTTGAGCGTCGAGGCCGCCTTCCGCGCCGCCGTCAAGATCGTCGAAGCCGCTCGCACGGCGCGCAAGCGCGGCTGACAAGAACGCCGTTACTGTGAAATCCGTCACGCTGGTTCGCTTGGTCGCCGCCTCGGGCGGTTAATGGCCGGTGCATCGCCGGATGGCTGATTCCGCCCTTGCCGGGCGCCGCCGCTCCGGCTATATCCGCGCGGTCCGGGCCGCCATTACCATCATCGAGGCCGTCCGAACGGGCCGAAAGCGCCGCAGAACAGCGCTTTCGTCATTGGAGGTCATGCCCGTTCGCCGCTTCGCTTGCCGGGTCCGGAAAAGCTTTGTCCCGATCGTATGGCCTTGGCCCCAACCACCGGCGCTGCCGGTGGCTGCCGCGCGTTCGGGATCATCAACAACAGGAGGGGTTCGGAGTATTCATGGCTCAAGCTGCCACTCAAAGCTCATCCGCCGCGCCGACGCGTGAGGATTTCGCCAAGCTGATCGAAGAATCGTTCAGCGACGGTCATCTGCAGGAAGGTTCCGTCGTCAAAGGAACGGTTGTCGGCATCGAAAAGGATTTGGCCGTCATCGATGTCGGGCTGAAGACCGAAGGCCGCGTGGCGCTGCGCGAGTTCACCGGGCCGGGGCGCAACAACGAGATCAAGGTCGGCGATACCGTCGAAGTCTATCTGGAGCGCGTCGAGAACGCGCTCGGCGAGGCGGTGCTGTCGCGCGACAAGGCGCGCCGCGAGGAAAGCTGGGGCAAGCTCGAGAAGGCGTTCCAGAACAACGAGAAGGTCCAGGGCGTCATCTTCAACCAGGTCAAAGGCGGCTTCACCGTCGATCTCGACGGCGCGGTCGCCTTCCTGCCGCGCTCGCAGGTCGATATCCGGCCGATCCGCGATGTCTCGCCGCTCATGAACAATCAGCAGCCGTTCCAGATTCTCAAGATGGATCGCCGCCGCGGCAATATCGTCGTGTCGCGCCGCACCGTGCTCGAAGAGACCCGCGCCGAGCAGCGTCAGGAACTGGTGCAGAACCTCGAAGAGGGTCAGGTC
>DATJYT010000312.1:0-5769 GCA_035499475.1 Xanthobacteraceae bacterium
ACCGCGCGGCGAGCCGCGCGCGTTCGAGCTGCCGCGCCACCTGATCGCGCATGATGTCGGCCTGCTCGAGCACCTTGTGGGCGAGCGGATCGTTGCCGCGCGATGCCGCCTCGTTGACGAGAACGGAAAGCGGCGTCTTCAACGCATGGGCCAGATTGCCGACATGGGTGCGGGCGCGCTCGACGATCTCGCGGTTGGTTTCAAGAAGCGCATTGGTCTCGCGCGCGAGCGGCGCGATCTCGACGGGGAAATCGCCTTGCAGCCGCTCCGCCTTGCCGGAGCGGATCGCCGCCAGTCCTTGCGAAATGCGCGTCAACGGCATCAGGCCGAAGCGGACCTGCAACGCCGTGGTCAGAAGCAGGGCCACGGTCAGCGCGCCGAAGGTCAAGCCGATGACGCGATCGAAGCTGCGCGTCTCGTCGTCGATCTCGGAGGCGTCGCCCGCAACCGCGATCAGATAGCGGCCGTCGTCGCCGAGATCGATATTACGTTCGACGATGCGCAGGTTTTGGTCCTCGGGACCTTTCGCGTAGCCCTGCCGCGCATCGGCCGACGACGCGACGTCGCCGTTCGGCAGCCGCGGCAGGCCGGAATCCCACAGCGATCGCGACGAATGAACCTCGGGCTTCTTGGTATCGAGCCGCGTGACCTGCCAATACCAGCCGGACAGGGGCAACTCGAACAGCGGCTCGCCGATCGATTGCGGAAATTTTTCGCTGCCTTCCTCCGGCGAGGCGACATCGGCGACCAAGGTGCGCAGATAGACGTCGAGCCGCCGGTCGAAGGCGCGCTCGACGGCGTGGCGATAGAGCGTCGACAGCGCAATGCCGGTAATGACCAGGATGACGATGGTCCATCCCGTCGCCCACAGGAACAAGCGCAGCGCGAGCGAGTTAGCGCGCATCGGGCGGCGTGAGCAGATAACCGAGGCCGCGCACCGTCTGGATCACGTCGACGCCGAGCTTCTTGCGGATGCGGCCGACGAAGACTTCGATCGTGTTGGAATCGCGGTCGAAATCCTGGTCGTAAAGATGCTCGACCAGTTCGGTGCGGGACACGACCCGGCCGGTGTGATGCATCAGATAGGACAGCAGCCGGTATTCGTGCGAGGTGAGCTTGATCGGGTTGCCGTCAACGGCAACCCGGCCGGTGCGCGTGTCGAGGCGAACCGGCCCGCAGGTGAATTCGCTCTTGGCATGGCCGGCGGAGCGGCGCAGCAGCGCGCGCACGCGTGCCAATACCTCTTCGAGATGAAAGGGCTTGGCGACATAGTCGTCGGCGCCGGCATCGAAGCCCTGCACCTTGTCGCTCCAGCGGTCGCGCGCGGTGAGGATGAGGACCGGCATGGCGCGGCCGGCGCGGCGCCACGCTTCCAGCACCGAAATGCCGTCCATCTTGGGCAGGCCGATATCGAGGATCACGGCGTCGTAGGGCTCGCTCTCGCCGAGATAGTGGCCCTCCTCACCGTCAAAGGCGCGATCGACCACGTAGCCGGCATCCGTCAGCGCCGTGGCAAGCTGCCGATTGAGATCGGGATCGTCCTCGACAACGAGAAGGCGCAAGTGATGCTCCGCGAACAGCTCCGGTCAAAGTCCTCCGACCAGCGTGCCTTTGACGGCATCGACGGTCAATCGCGAGACCTTGCCATCATGAGCCAATACTGTCAGCACGTAGACGAGACCTTGGCCGGTACGGCACAACCGCGCCCGCACCAGCGTGCCGGGCACGCGCCGTTTCGCCGCGCGCATCGCGACGCTGAGATGCACGACTCTCCCGCTCTCGATCTCGGCCTGGCGTTCCTTCTGGTCGAGACAGCCATGAGCCGGCCGCTCCGGCTCCTCCGCGCGCGCGGGGACAAGCGCGAGCAGGACGGCTGCGGCAATGACGAATCTCAGGGCGCGAAGCATACGTTATCCTAGCGGGCCGCGCTGAACCGGGCGTGAACGGCTGATTTGCGGCGAAACATCCAGTAAGAACCTGAAATCTCCCGCAATTCGTTCTCAATCGCAAACAACCTCATGGCAAAGATCAAAGCGGCGAAGGGTTCCTTTGGACTATTGGCGGCTTGCCTCTTGGCGGCGGTCGTCGTCGCGCCGACGCGCGCGATGGTGGGCGGCGCGCCCGCGGCGGCCGACGGCGCCGGGCGCTCGGTGGTGATGATCCTCGGCTCGTTCGGCACCGCCTGCACGGCAACCGCAATCGCCCGCGACCTTCTGCTCACCGCTGCTCATTGCGTCCAGCCGGGCGCGGATTACAAGCTCGCCGATCGCAATGCGGCCGGCGAGCCGGTGCTCAAGGATATCGCGCGCATCGAGCGCGACCCGCAGTTCGATCTGAAAAGGCTGTTTGGCCATCTCGCCACCGCCGATGTGGCGCTCGTCAAGCTGGCGCAGGCGCTGCCGGCGAAAATCCCGCCGGCGCCGCTTGACGAAGGCAGCCACGCGGTCGCGGTTGGCGATCGCTTGATCGTGGCAGGCTACGGCGTCACCGTGCGCGGCGACGGCCGCACCGGCGGCACGGTGCGCGCAGCGACCCTGGTTGCGACCGGACAGCCCGGCCCGCTGCAAATCCGTCTCTTCGATCCAGGCACCAAAGGCGTGAGCGCCGGGCTCGGCGCCTGCGCGGGCGATTCCGGCGCACCGGCGTTTCGCGACGACGGCGGCGCTCTTGCCATCGTCGGCGTCGTGAGCTGGTCGACCGGGCCGAAGCTGAGCGCCGGCTGCGGCGGCCTCACCGGCATCACGCCGCTGACGCGCTACCGCGCCTGGATCGTCGATACGGCGCGTGCGCTCGGTTCGCCGCTCGCGCCTTGAATAGAACGCCGTCCCGCCGAGCGGCGCATGCCGTCACTGGGCGCCGCTCAGCAGCGCTTTGTTGTTCTGCACGATGCCGCGATAGAGTGCGAACTGCTGGTGCGTGAGCGCGTCGAGCTCCGCGGGCGTGGAGCCGACCGCCTCGGTTCCGACATCGGCGAGACGCTTGACCGTCGCCTCCTCGTGCAGGGCTTTGGCGATGGCGGCCGAAAGCTTGTCGATGATCGGTTTCGGTGTTGCGATCGGCGCATAGATCGCGGTCCAGTACGGCACCTCGTAATCCAACCCCTCCTCTTTCATCGTCGGTATGTCGGGAAGCATCGGCGAGCGCGTGCTGGTGGTGACAGCGAGTCCCCGCACGATGCCCTTGCGAATATTCCCGGCCTGCGCCGGGACGCCGTCGATCATCATGGCGATGCGCCCGGCTAACAGATCGGGCATGGCGGCAATGTTGCCGTGATAAGGAACGTGCACCATGTCGATCCCGGCCTTTTGCTTGAACAATTCCTCGGCGAGGTGCACGGCGGTCCCCGTTCCCGACGAGGCGAAGCTGTACTTGCCGGGATTGGCTTTCATCAACGCGATGAACTGCTGCAAATTCTCCGCCGGCACCTTCAGGGAGATCACCATGACGGGTGCAAATCGCGTGACGATGGCGACCGGCGCAAGGTCGCGCATCCAGTCGTAGGGCAGATTTTCGGTCACGGCGGCATGCACGACGCCGGTGGTCGAGTGATAAAGCAGCGTGTAGCCGTCCGGGTTTGCCTTGACCACCGCATCGGTCGCGAGTGCGCCGCCGGCGCCGCCCTGGTTCTGCACCACGACCTGCTGGCCGAGCACGTCGGTGAGCGCTTGCGCGGCGATGCGGCCGGTCACGTCGATGCCGCCGCCCGGCGGAAAGGGAATCATCATCCGGATCGGCCGCGATGGATAATCGGCCTGCGCCCGCGCCGCCGTCGCCGAGACAAGCAGCGCCACCGCGCCGACCAGAGCGAATACGGGAAGCCCTCGTCTCATGACTGCCACTCCTTGGCGAGCGCGACGATCGACTTGAGGCGCTCGTCGAAGAATGATGCGGGCTTGAGGATGCGCGTCTCCTGGGCGACGAAGAACGGGCGGCCCTTGGCCAGGAACGGACCCCAGGCGGGATCCTTCGACAGCGCCTCCCGCCGCGCGTTGCGCTCATCGAGCGTGGGATAGGCCCACAGGCTCACCACCTGGTTGAGCTGGCCGATCTCGGTGTAGTAGTAGCCGACCGCGGGCCCGAGATGGCGCTCCTGCGCGGCGCGGCCTTCGGCTTCGTGCAGCTTGGCGAACTCGCCGCTCTTGCCGGGCGCGAACGTATAGATTCTCTCCTCGACGAACATCGGGCGCTCCATTCGAATGGACGTTCTTGACCCGAGCGTTCGGGCCCTTCGGCGTTTCGTCCCGCTTCAAGTATCGGCAACGCATGAGGAGCTTTCAAGCGCGGGACAGACCCGCGTTGCGCGAGACGATGCTGCGATTGCCGCGCCTGGATCGGCAATGTCATACTGATGTCCCCTCTTTCGCGCCGCCACACTCAGCCGGTGAATAATGAAGCGCAGCGTCGACCGCATATTGACCACGCATGTCGGCAGCCTGCCGCGGCCAGACGATCTGTTCGAGATGATGCTGGCGCGCATGGACGGCCAGCCGGTCGATGCTAACCGCTATGCCGAACGCGTGCGGCAAGCTGTGCGCGACAGCGTCAAGCAGCAAGTCGACGCCGGTCTCGACATTGTCAGCGACGGCGAAATGGCAAAGCCGAGCTTCATCACCTACGCGGCGCAGCGCCTCGGCGGCCTGGAGAAGCGCGAGGGCGTGCGGCCGAGCCCGTTCTCCAACACGCGCGAGACGCGCGACTTTCCCGAATATTATCAGTCCGCGGTGGCGGAACAGGTGAGCGCCCGGCGCCGCCGCGCGCTGATGGTGTGCGCCGGGCCGATCAAATATATCGGCCAGGACTTGCTCAAGTCCGATCTCGACGTGCTCAAGGACGCGTTGCAAGGCGTCAACTACACGGAAGCGTTCGTGCCGGCGATCGCGCCCTCGAACGTCGAGACCACGACGCCGAACGAATATTACCCGAACGCCGAAGCCTATGTGTTCGCCGTCGCCGAGGCGATGCGGGAGGAATACAAGGCCATCGTCGATGCCGGCTTCCTGCTCCAGATCGACGATCCGTTCCTGGTCACCTATTACATCACGCGGCCGGACTTGAGCATCGCCGAGTGCCGCAAATGGGCCGAGCTTCGCGTCGAGGCGCTCAACGCGGCGATCGCCGGAATTCCGGCGGACCGCATCCGCTTCCACACCTGCTACAGCATCAATATGGGTCCGCGCGTCCACGACATGCAGCTCAAGGACATCATCGACATCATCCTCAAGGTGCGCGCCGGCGCCTACACGTTCGAAGCCGCCAATCCCCGGCATGAGCACGAATGGGAAGAGTGGAAGCGCGCCAAATTGCCCGACGACAAAATCCTCATTCCGGGCGTGATCACGCAATCGACGGTGCTGGTCGAGCATCCGGAGCTTGTCGCCCAGCGCATCGGCCGCTTTGCCGAGGTCGTCGGCCGCGAGCGCGTGATTGCCGGCGCCGATTGCGGCTTTGCCTCATTCGCCGGATCGAACGAAGTGCATCCGTCGATCGTGTGGGCGAAGTTCGCCGCGCTCGTCGAAGGCGCCCGCATCGCCAGCAAGCGGCTGTGGAGCCATTAGCGAACGATCTGGGATTCGACGGAGGAGCCCGATGACACAGGCCGCAAAGCAAGCCGGCTTCGCATGGCCGCACGGCGCCCGCGTGGCTGTGGTCGTCACCTGCCTGCTGGAAAACTGGTCCGACGGCAAAGGACCGCCCTTCACCGTGCAAACCACGGCGCTGAAGCCGGGCACGCCGGACCGCGCCGCGATGACATGGGGCACCTATGGCGTG
>DATJYT010000313.1:0-11241 GCA_035499475.1 Xanthobacteraceae bacterium
CGACGCCGGCGGCGCCGCCATGGCCGACGTCGCGCGCGAGGCGGTCGAAGAGGCATTCGAGTCGTTGCCGAAGCCGCGCCGGCGCGATCCTGACAGCGTCGCGGAAGCGATACGCCGCGCCGTGCGCGGCGCCATCGGCGAGCACTGGCGCAAGAAGCCGATCTGTCACGTCCACGTGCTAGTGGTGTAGGGTAGGGTGAGGTCTGTTGAAGCGGTCCCATCTCATCGGGCTATAGGGTAGGCAGAGGCAGTTTCGGTGGACGACGTTGCGTTCGGCTCAACCGCTCCTGCTTCGCTGTTAATAGATTTCCAGGCACGCGGCCGCGTCTTGCTCGAACGCGGCGACAGCATCAATCCGGGCACGAAGCAATTTTTCGATCATTTCGGTTGGCTGGTTGCCACAACGCAGCCAGATTACTTTTGGCGGCGGCCCAATGAGAGCCGCTTTTTCCGCGAAGTCAGCGTCGAGCGAGACGAGAGTAAAGCCATTGGCACCTGCGTACCGCCAAACAGCGGTGTCGTCAGCTTCGGCGAGTCCCGCGAGCCGCACGTGATGGGAACCGGGGAACGCGTCGTCAAGCTGCCTACAGAGTTTGAAGCTGAGATTCTCGTCGAACAGAAGCTTCATGTTGCGGCGGTGAGAAGCCGCCGTTCGCGGTCTGCCGCATAGGCCAAGCAGGCGAGAATATCGTCCTCGGTCAATTCAGGATAATCGGCAAGAATCTGCTCGTGCGAGAGACCCGCCGCAAGCCAGCCGAGCACATCGCTCACAGTGATCCGCAGGCCGCGAACGCAAGGCCGCCCGCCACGCTTGCCATCCTCGATGGTGATGATGCTCTGATAGTTCATTTGCGGTACTCTGAAGTTTCGTGGCTTAAATATACCACAATGGGACTACGGCGGCATCATGCCGTGTCCACCATTCACTATCGCGGATCGGCTAGCTATCGAAGAGGCATTCGGGTCGTTGCCGAGGTTGGGCCGTGCGCCGTGCCAGCGGCGAACGCTGGCGCAAGAAGCCGATCTGTCACGTCCACGTGCTGACCGTGTAGGTGTAGGATGGTCCTGCCGGGATGCAGGAGAGTTCAAACATGATCGGCAGGCTCAACCACGTGGCGATCGCCGTGAAGGATCTCGGCAAGGCGGCGGAGGTCTATCGCAAAGTCCTCGGCGCGGAGGTTTCGGCCGCGGTGCCGCAGCCGGACCACGGCGTGACCACGGTTTTCATCACGCTCCCCAACACCAAGATCGAGCTCCTCGAGCCGCTCGGCGAAGGCTCGCCCATCGCCAAGTTCCTCGAGCGCAATCCCGACGGCGGCATGCACCACATCTGCTACGAGGTCGACGATATCCGCGTCGCGCGCGATGCACTCAAGGCTGCGGGGGCCCGCGTACTCGGCGACGGCGAACCGAAGATCGGCGCCCACGGCAAGCCGGTGCTGTTCCTGCATCCGAAGGATTTCTCGGGCACGCTCGTGGAGCTGGAACAAGGCTGATATGCCCGTCACCACCGCGTTCGCGATCTTCTTCCTGATCTGGTGGGTAGTGCTGTTTGCGGTGCTGCCATGGGGCGTGCGCAGCCAGCAGGAAGGCGGCGACAGCATCGCTCCGGGAACCGACCCGGGCGCGCCGGTCATCCCGAATCTCAGGCGGAAGCTTCTTTGGACCACCGTTGTTTCACTCGCAATCTTCGCTGCGTGCTACGTGATCTATGTCGATCGGCTGGTCACGCTCGATGGATTGGCGCGACTGATGGGTGCAAGCTGAACGGAGAATTCAGTCGCGCCTGATCTATGAATTATTTCTATATATCAGTATCTTAACACGTTATTTCAACGCGTTACATGCGGAACAGATTGGCGGTCGTCGGTTCTGCCGAGCGCCTGTCGGAAAAAGAAAAAGCAGGGCCAAGGCCCTGCCGAAGAATCCTCATCCAACCCATGTCCACGCTTGTGGCCCAACTCGTTCAGGCTTCTCGACCGTGGCAGCGGCGTTACTTCGCGCTCTTGGGTCATCCTCCCCAGACTTGGACCACTTCTCCCAAAAGACCGCGACGAAAGCGCCACGGCCACAGGAGAGCGGCGTATTGGTAGTCGATCTTTGGCGCGATGTCACCAGAATACCATCGCTCGTTTTCAAATATTTCCATGGTACGGCGGCGGTCAGGGTCGAGACGCTTGCCGGAGCGCGCCCCTTGTATTTCCGGCGCCGTTGCGGCTTCACTGCCGCGCCCAAATCGACCGCGAATCTGCAAGAGATTTCATGCGCCTTTCCCGTTTCTTTCTGCCGAACCTGCGCGAGACCCCGAAGGAAGCCGAGATCGCTTCACACCGGCTGATGCTGCGCGCCGGGATGATCCGCCAGGAGGCTGCGGGCATCTACGCGTTCCTCCCGCTCGGTCTGCGGGTGCTGCAGAAGGTCTGCGCCATCGTGCGCGAGGAGCAGGACCGCTCCGGCGCCATCGAGCTTTTGATGCCGACCATCCAGTCCGCCGATCTTTGGCGTGAAAGCGGGCGTTACGAGGCCTACGGCAAGGAAATGCTGCGCATCAAGGACCGCCATGAGCGCGACATGCTCTATGGCCCGACCAACGAGGAGATGATCACTGCGATCTTTCGCAGTTACGTGCGCTCCTACAAGGACCTGCCGCTCAATCTCTATCACATCCAGTGGAAGTTCCGCGACGAGGTGCGGCCGCGCTTCGGCCTGATGCGCGGGCGCGAGTTCCTGATGAAGGACGCCTATTCGTTCGATGTCGATTTCGCCGGCGCCAAGCACGCCTACAACCGCATGTTCGTCGCTTATCTGCGCACCTTCGCCCGCATGGGCCTGCGCTCGATCCCGATGGTGGCGGAGAGCGGCCCGATCGGCGGCAACCTGTCCCATGAGTTCATCATCCTCGCCGATACCGGCGAGAGCGAGGTGTTCTGTCATCGCGACTATCTCGGCTTCGAGGTTCCGGGCGCCGACGTCGATTTCAACAACGTCGCCGGATTGCAGGCGACGGTGGACACGTGGACCTCGCTTTACGCGGCGACCTCGGAGAAGCACGACGCCGCGGCGTTCGCGGCGCTGCCGGCCGACAAGCAGGTCTCCGCCCGCGGCATCGAGGTCGGACATATTTTCTATTTCGGCACCAAATATTCGGAACCCATGAAGGCGCTGGTTGCCGGCCGGGACGGCGTGGAGCGGCCCGTGCACATGGGGTCCTACGGCATTGGCCCGAGCCGGCTGGTCGCCGCCATCATCGAGGCTTCGCACGACGACGCGGGGATCATCTGGCCGCAGCCCGTCGCGCCGTTTCAGGCCATGATCCTCAACCTTAAGCAGGGCGGCGGTGACACCGACGCAGCATGCGAAGGGCTCTATGCCGAGCTCGCCGCCAACGGCATCGACACGCTCTACCACGACCTCGACGAACGGCCCGGCTCGAAATTCGCCACCGCCGATCTCATCGGCATCCCGTGGCAGATCCTGGTGGGGCCGCGGGGCCTTGCCGAAGGCAAAGTCGAGGTGAAACGGCGCGCCGACGGGTTGCGTGAACTGATGTCGCCAGCCGACGCGATGCGCCGCCTTCAGTCATGAGCTGTGCGGTGCGGCGCCTCGACGCGAGGTTCGCAGGCTTGAATCCGCCAGAATCGTGTGAAACTCGGGTGTTCGTGGGGACAAAGCACTGATGCCTGAGTTGACCGGCACCCATCCTTTCGCGCCGTTCGAGTGGATGCTGTCGTTGCGCTATCTGCGGGCGAGGCGCAAGGAAGGATTCATCTCGGTCATCGCCGGCTTCTCGTTTCTCGGCATCATGCTCGGCGTCGCCACGCTGATCATCGTCATGGCGGTGATGAACGGCTTCCGGCAGGAACTGCTCAGCAAGATTTTGGGCCTCAACGGCCATCTGTTGATCCAGCCGCTGGAGTCCCCGCTCACCGATTTTGAAGCCGTGGCCGGGCGTCTTGCCAAGATTCCCGGCATCCGGCTTGCCGCCCCCATCGTCGAGGGCCAGGCGCTGGCGTCGTCGCCGTTCAACGCCTCGGGCGTGCTGGTGCGCGGCATCCGTTCGGCTGATCTGATGAAGCTTTCGTCCATCGCCAACAACATCAAGCAAGGCACGCTCGACGGCTTCGACCAGGGGCAGGGGCTCGCCATCGGCAGCAGGCTTGCCGAGCAGCTTTCGGTGCGCGCCGGCGACAATCTCACGCTGGTTGCGCCGCGCGGCGCGGTGACGCCCATGGGCACCACTCCGCGCATCAAGGCCTACAAGATCGCCGCCGTGTTCGAGATCGGCATGTCGGAATACGATTCCGCCTTCGTGTTCATGCCGCTTTCCGAGGCGCAGGCCTATTTCAACCGCGCCGGCGACGTCACCGCGATCGAGGTCTATACCGACGATCCCGATCACATCGACCGTTTCCGCCAGCTCGTCACCGACGCCGCAGCGCGGCCGATCTACATGATCGATTGGCGGCAGAGGAACGCCACGTTCTTCAACGCACTTCAGGTCGAGCGCAACGTGATGTTCCTCATTCTCACTTTGATCGTGCTGGTGGCGGCGCTCAATATCGTCTCCGGTCTGATCATGCTGGTGAAGGACAAGAGCAGCGATGTCGCCATTCTGCGCACCATGGGCGCGACGCAAGGCGCGATCATGCGGGTGTTCCTCATCACCGGCGCTTCGATCGGCGTTGTCGGCACCGTGGTCGGCTTCCTGCTCGGTACGGTGGTGTGCCTCAATATCGAATCGATCCGGCGCTTCCTGTCGTGGCTTACCAACACGGAACTGTTCTCGCCGGAGCTCTATTTCCTGTCGAAGCTTCCGGCCAACATGAACGTAAGCGAGACCACGGCGGTCGTCGTCATGGCGCTCGGGTTGTCGCTTCTCGCCACGCTTTATCCGTCCTGGCGGGCGGCGCGGCTCGATCCGGTCGAAGCCTTGCGGTACGAATGACCCGGCGATGGACGACACCACCACCATAAGCGAGGTCGCGACGTCCGCAGTCGATGATGAAGATTATCCGCTGATCTTCCTGCACAAGATCAGCCGTCAGTTCCGCCAGGGCGATGCAACGCTCGATATTCTCAAGGGCGCCGAACTTGCAGTGTGGGGCGGTCAGTCGGTCGCGCTGGTGGCGCCGTCGGGCGCCGGGAAGTCAACCCTTCTGCACATCGCCGGTCTGCTCGAACATCCCGATGCCGGCGAGGTCTATGTGGATTCGGTCGCCACGTCGCAGTTGAGCGACATGCAGCGCACGCGGATCCGGCGCACCGACATCGGCTTCATCTATCAGTTTCATCACCTGCTGCCGGAATTCTCCGCGCTGGAAAATGTCATGCTGCCGCAGATGATCCGCGGCTTGGCGCGCGGCGAGGCGCGCGCGCGTGCCGGCGAGCTTTTGTCGTATCTCGGCCTGGGTGAACGGCTTAACCACCGTCCCGCCGAACTCTCCGGCGGCGAGCAGCAGCGTGTCGCCATCGCGCGCGCGGTCGCCAATGCGCCGCGGATCCTTCTCGCCGATGAACCGACCGGCAATCTCGACGTGCGCACGGCGGGCCATGTCTTCAACACGCTCGGCCAATTGGTGCGGGCCTCCGGCCTCGCCGCGATCATCGCCACGCACAACATGGAGATCGCTGCCCAGATGGACCGCCGCGTCACCATCCGCGACGGCTTGGTCGCCGAACTGGCCTGAGCCGTTGCGCCGTGGGCCGCCGAACCGGACCGTCGCGTGCTGCACTACGTCCGGGGGCGCGCCAGTTACTGGCCGGAATAGCGGTAGTGATGCGTGCGGGCGGCACGCGGCGCCGGTCCGGTGGGTACATACGTGGAGTTCTGCTCGCAGAAGCCGCCCATGCCGGTGACCGTTGCCATGCATTGCGCATAGGTCGAGAAGCCGCAATTGCGGGCGCCGTCCCCGCCGCCACCATATTGGGCGCACCATGGATAGTTCAGGTCAGCGATGGCGCTGACGCCTGATGTCGCAACAAGCAATCCGACTGCGACGAGAAAACGTTTCACGGCCGCCTCCTGGTTGAGAAGTGCGCTCCGGTAAATAACACCGGACCGACCGCAATTGTTCACCAGAGAGACGCTGCCCCTGCCAGGCCTCGGCGACCAGTAGCTTCCTAAAGCCCGATGACGTGCTCGATTTCGTTCTCGATCTGGCTCACGTGCTGGCTGAACTGGGCGAACGCCGCTACTTGCGACCAGTTCAGGATGACGACGGCCACGGCAACGACGGCAACGGCCGCCAATAACATTCTGAATGTCGGTCGCGTCGGCGGATAGTCCCTGCTGGGATCGCGGTAACCGGGATTTGTCACGAGGGCCTCCCTCGGCTGGATGAGCGATCGAATGCAGAATGCTCAACCCCGGTCGGCGGCCGCGCCATGTGCCATTTGATCGCAGCAAGACGCGGCGCAAGCGAAGAGGCCGCCCGAAAGCGGCCTCGCCGGAGCTAACTTTTCCCTGATTGCCGCGCTCAGTAGCAAGGCCGGCACGAGCAGCGGCCGTACGGCCCGCAAGCCCAAACCCAGCCTGGACGACAATGCGAGCCCCATCCCCGGCACGCGGCGTCCTTGACGATTGGGGTCGCGTCTTGGACTTGCGCATGGACGCCGGCGCCGAGCTGCTGGGTTTGCGCGCTGGCAGACATCGCCGTCGCTGCCAAAGCTAACGCGGCCGCAGTCAATATGATCGTGAGTTTTCGCATCAGACCCTCCTCCTCGTTTTTGGCGAATCAAGACATGGACGCAGCGGACTACAGCACGCCGACAACGGCGCGTGCCATGGGCGGTTCCGTCGGGCCTTTGTACGTGTGGCGCCCGCTTTCGGTTCATGAGCGGGTCCTCGTGAAACGGCACGCCGGTTCTGCGCTGGATTCCGCAACCGTTAACCGCATTTGGCTTCGGCCCCAGACCAGTCGGGGGTGGTCGGTTGACAAGAACGTAATGCGAACTATGTTCTCTCTATGTTCTAAAGGACCGGGGAGAACCATCATGTTTCGCGCGGTTTTCGAGGAAGCTTTGGCCCTGACATCGCTCACGCTGTTTCTGGCGATGGTTGCGGTCTGGGCCCAGGTTCTTGGCGTGATTTGAAGTCTTTGGAGGCCGAGGGCTGAGGTCAGGCGACAGAGCTGCGACCGTTTGTTCGAAAAGTTTCTGTGACGAGGCTGTGGGCGCCGTGACGCTGTCGTGGACAGCATCGTACGCAATCGCTCATGGTCTTGGCTCGGGAATCACAAGCTGCGAGTGCCGCTGGTCATGGCTGCCGCGAAACAGGCCTTCGTCCACCTGCACGTCCATTCGTCCTATTCGCTGCTCGAGGGCGCACTGACGATCGCCCGGCTCGCGGAACTCGCCAAGAAGGACCGTCAGCCGGCGCTCGCGCTTACCGACACCGACAACATGTTTGGTGCGCTGGAATTCTCTGAAAAGCTTGCCGCTTCCGGCATCCAGCCGATCATCGGCTGCGCGCTCGGCGTCGATTTCGGCGACCAGGAAAGCCGCGGGCCGGCAGGGTCGCATGTCTGGCCCCGCGTCGTCCTTCTGGCCGCGCGCGAGGACGGCTATCGCAGCCTGATGCGGCTCACCTCGCGCGCTTATCTCGAAACCGCGCAGGACGAGCATGCGCATGTCAAGCTGTCCTGGCTCGACGGCGAGACCGCTGGAATGATCGCGCTGACCGGCGGCCCCAATGGCCCGCTCGATACCGCGATCGTCGGCGGGCAAAACGCGCTCGCCGCGGCGCGCTGCGCCGAATTGCAACGGCTGTTCGGCGACCGGCTCTATCTCGAGCTGCAGCGCCACGGCCTGCCGGCCGAGCGCACCGCCGAGGCGGCGCTGACCGAGCTCGGCTACACGGGCGGCATTCCGCTCGTCGCCACCAACGAACCCTTCTTCGCCGCCCGCGAGGACTATGAGGCCCATGACGCGCTGCTCTGCATCGCCGAGGGCAAGCTTATCGCCGAAAGCGACCGCCGGCAGCTCACGGCCGAGCACCGCTTCAAGACCCGCGCCGAAATGACCACTCTATTCGCCGATCTGCCGGAGGCGCTCGCCGCGACGGTCGAAATCGCGCAGCGCTGCGCATTCCGGCCGCGCACGATGGCGCCGATCCTGCCGCGTTTCACCACCGGCCGCGACGAAGCGGAGGCGAGCGAAGCCGAGGAGGTGCAGGAGCTGCGCCGCGCCGCCAAAGCGGGCCTCGAGTCGCGCCTGAGCCAGCATGGCGCTGCACAAGGCCATACGCTGGAGGAGTATGAGGAGCGGCTGGCTTTCGAACTCGGCGTCATCGAGCGGATGAAATATCCGGGCTACTTCCTCATCGTCGCCGATTTCATTCAGTGGGCGAAATCGCAAGGCATCCCGGTGGGACCGGGCCGTGGTTCCGGCGCCGGCTCGCTGGTCGCCTATGCGCTGACCATCACCGACCTCGATCCGATCCGGTTCGGACTTCTGTTCGAGCGTTTCCTCAATCCCGAACGCATCTCGATGCCGGACTTCGACATCGACTTCTGCCAGGACCGCCGCGACGAAGTGATCCAATACGTGCAAGGACGATACGGCCGCGACCGCGTGGCGCAGATCATCACCTTCGGTACGCTGCAGGCCCGCGGCGTGTTGCGCGACGTCGGCCGCGTGTTGCAGATGCCGTACGGTCAGGTCGACAAGCTGTGCAAGCTTGTGCCGCAGAATCCGGCAAACCCGGTAACACTCAAACGCGCTATCGACGACGAGCCGCGCCTGCAGGCCGAGCGCGACCGCGACCCCGTCACCCGCCGCGCTTTCGACATCGCGCAGAAGCTCGAAGGGCTGCACCGTCACGCCTCGACGCATGCCGCCGGCATCGTCATCGGCGAGCGGCCGCTGGCGGAATTGGTGCCGCTCTATCGCGATCCGAAATCCAACATGCCGGTCACCCAGTTCAACATGAAATGGGTCGAGCCGGCCGGCTTGGTGAAGTTCGACTTCCTCGGGCTCAAGACGCTGACGGTCCTGGAGACCGCGGTGCGCTTCGTGCGTGCGCGCGGCATCGACATCGATCTGCTGCGGATTCCGCTCGACGACGCCAAGACATTCGAGATGTTGGCGCGCGGTGAGACGGTCGGCGTGTTCCAGGTTGAAAGTCAAGGCATGCGGCGGGCGCTGGTCGATATGCGTCCCGACCGGTTCGAGGACCTGATCGTGCTGGTGGCGCTCTATCGGCCGGGCCCGATGGCGAATATCCCGACCTATTGCGCGCGCAAGGCCGGGCTCGAACCGATCGAGTACCTGCATCCCAAGCTGCAGCCGATCCTGGCGCCGACTTACGGCATCATCACCTACCAGGAGCAGGTGCAGCAGATCGCGCGCGATCTTGCCGGTTACAGCCTCGGCCGCGCCGACATCCTGCGCCGCGCCATGGGCAAGAAGGACCGCAAGGAGATGGCGTCGCAGCGCGACGGCTTCATCGCCGGCGCGGTCGAGCGCGGCATCGGGCGCGCCGACGCGGAAGCGATCTTCGATACCTGCGCCAAGTTCGCCGAATACGGCTTCAACAAATCGCACTCGGCGCCTTACGCGCTGTTGACCTATCAGACCGCCTATATGAAGGCGAACTATCCGGTCGAATTCCTGGCCGCGTCGATGACGCTCGACATGGGCAACACCGACAAGCTCGCGGAATTCCGTTCCGAGGCGGAGCGTCTTGGCATCAAGGTCGAGCCGCCGTCGATCAACCGCTCCGGCGTCGCGTTCGACGTCGACAACGGCGCCATTCATTACGCGCTGGCGGCGCTACGCGGTGTCGGCCGCCAGGCCGTGGAGGCCATCGTGGCGGCGCGCGGCGAGAAGCCGTTCGCTGATCTCGCCGATTTCGCCCGCCGAATCAATCCGCGCGCCGTGAACAAGCGCGTGCTGGAAAGTCTTGCGGCATCGGGCGCGTTCGACTCCATCGAGCCGAACCGTGCACGCGCCTACGGCGCGGTCGACATCGTGCTGGCCGCGTCCCAGCGCGCCCACGACAACGCCGCGCTCGGTCAGAACGAGTTGTTCGGCGGAGCGACAACACGCGAGACGCTGGCGCTGCCGGTGGTCGAGCCGTGGCTGCCGGCGGAGCGTCTGCAGCGCGAATACGAAGCGGTGGGCTTCTTCCTCACCGGCCACCCGCTCGATGACTATGTCACGGCGCTGAAACGATTGCGGGTGCAGCCGTGGGCCGAGTTCGCGCGCGCCGTGAAGGCGGGAGCGAGCGCCGGCCGCGTCGCCGGTACGGTGGTATCGCGCACCGAGCGCCGCACCAGGACCGGCAGCAAGATGGGCATCGTCGGGCTCTCCGATCCGACCGGGCATTACGAAGCGGTGCTGTTCGCCGAAGGTCTCGCGCAATATCGCGACCTGTTGGAGCCGGGAACCGCAGTGCTGCTCTTTCTGACCGCGGAGGTCCAGGCCGAAGAGGTCCGCGCCCGCATTCAATCGGTCGAGCCGCTCGATCAGGCCGCGGCGAAGATGCAGAAGGGGCTTCGCGTCTTTCTGCGCGACGAGGCGCCGATCGAAGGCCTGATGCGCCGGCTCGAGACGACGGCGAACGGCCGCAACGGCGCCGATCAGGGCGAAGGCGAGGTCAGCATGGTCCTGATGCTGCGCAACGGCAGCGAGGTCGAGGTCAAGCTGCCCGGCCGCTTCAAGGTCTCGCCGCAGATCGCCGGTGCCATCAAGGCGGTGACCGGCGTTGTCACGGTCGAAGCGCTCTGAGCATTTGCACCGCGGCCGCCCCGAAGCTTATGTGGCTCGCTGCTCTGCCTTGAGCTTCAGCGCCGCATTCATGGCGTTGAATCCAGCCTCGGTCGCGTCCAGCGCGCGGCCCAGGAAGCCGACCAATAACCCACTGAACAGTTCGCCGTGGGTCACGCGCGTGCGGCCGTCGCCGATCGCGTCGAGCAGAAAATAGTGCTCACCGTCGAAAATCCCGGGGACGAAGAAGTGGCCCAACCAGCGCAATTCGCGTGGCGGCGCAAAGGCAGTGATCGTCGGCTTGAAGCGCATCGCCGACCTGCCGGGCGGCGCGATGGTGACCGAAAGCCGAGCGCCGGTCGCGAGCTCGCCGGCGATCGCTCGAATGAACGGGTTCCACGCCGGCATGCCCGGGAAGTCGGTCAACAATGCCCAGACGCGCGAGGTGGGTGCCTCGATCACGATGCGGGTTTCAATGCGTCGCTCGGCCATTGCGCTCCTCGCCGTTTCGCGACGAATATAGGAGCGCAAAAG
>DATJYT010000314.1:0-6651 GCA_035499475.1 Xanthobacteraceae bacterium
GTCCAGAGCGGCGAACTGGTTCACGACCTCGCCGTCAGCGCGGCTCCGTTCTTCTGCGGCCTGATCGCTGCCGCCGTCATCGGCGTCCCGCTCGGCATCGTGATGGGCTGGCGCGCGCGCGTGGGCTACGCCCTCGATCCGCTCATGACCGTGTTTTATGCGAGTCCCCTGGTCGCGCTGGCTCCGCTGCTGGTGATCTTCTTCGGTGTCGGCCTGTGGGGCAAGACGATCATCGTCTTCTTCCTGTCGGTGTTTCCGTTCATCTTCAATGCCTATGCCGGCGTACACGCGGTCGACCGCCTGTTGATCAGCGTGGTGCGCTCGCTGGGCGGCGGCGAATGGGACCTCTACCGCACTGTGATCTTTCCGAGCGTGCTCCCCTACGTCGTGGCCGGGGCCCGTATCGCGATCGGTCGGGCGCTGATCGCGGTGCTGGTCGGCGAGTTTTTCGCCGCCTCGGAAGGAATCGGCTATGCAATATCCCGGCTCGGGGACCTGTTTGCGCTCGACCAGATGTTTGGCTGCATCCTCACCGTAATGGTAATCGCGGTGGTGCTGACCGAAGGCATTCGCTGGGCGGAACGCACCGCGTTTCCGTGGCGCGTGGGGCGTTGAGCCATGAATACGGAGCACAGGCGCGCGGGGCATAATTGCCGATGACCGAGATTCAGGCCCTGAAACAGGATTTCGCCGGCGCCATGCCGGCCGACACGCGCGATATACCGGTCAAACGCTTATGGCAGCGCTTCGAGCCGATCGCACTCGGCACCGGCACGATCGTCATTCTGCTGCTGGTCTGGGAATTCCTGCCGCGCATCATCCCGATGAAGGAAGGCACCAAGCTCTTCTTCACCGTGCCGAGCCAGATCGCCGGCACCCTGTGGGACATGTTTGCGACCGGCTCGATCTGGCAGCCGCTCGGCGTCAGCGCCGCCGCGTTCACGGTCGGCCTGCTGCTGGCGGTTGCGGCCGGTCTGCCGCTCGGCGTCCTGTTGGGCCGTTCCGCCACGCTCAACGCGATGTTCGACCCCTTCATTACCGCCTTTAATGCCACGCCGCGCCTGGTGTTCCTGCCGTTACTGATGCTGTGGTTCGGCATCGGCTTATGGTCGAAAGTCGCCATCGTTTTCCTGGGAGCCTTATTCCCGATCCTGATCAATACATATGAAGGCGTGCGTAATGCCGATAAAGTTTTGATCAACGTCGTGCGCTCGTTCGGGGCCACGGAATGGGATATCGCACGTTTGGTGGTGGTGCCCAACTCACTGCCGTTCATCGTGGTCGGACTGAGGCTGGCGATCGGGCGCGCCGTCCTTGGCGTCGTTGTAGCCGAGTTCTTCGGCTCGCAGGACGGCCTTGGCGTCGTCATGGTCCGCGCCGCAAGTCAGTTCAAAGTCGACGTCGTGTTCGCCGGCTTGATCGTGTTCGCGGCGCTGTCGCTGATCATGACCGCGCTGGTCAAGCTGCTCGAAGACCGCATGAGCCGCTGGCGACCGGAACACGTCAACGCGAATTGACGCGCTCCGTCACGGTCTGCCGACGCGCATCAATTCGTCTTCGTCGGCGTATCGAGCTTGGTCGGAACGTAACCCATTTCCTTCAGCGTCGGATCGAGCAGATTGCGCGCCAAATACTGCTCCGGATCCGGCAACGGCTTGTCTTCAGGCCATTGCCGCGCCGCAATCATCGTGAGACGGCGGGACTCGAAGATTTCACGGAACAAGTCCTTGGGAACCTCGGCGCCGAAGGCGTCATGCAACTGGTCCCAGATGACGCCTGCTTCCTGATCGGTCTTGATGCCGAGTTGATGTTCGAGCACCTTGATCGAGCCGGCCTTGTTGTCGCGGAAGTACATCACCGCCTTGGCAATGGCACGGTCGATCTTCTTGACGGTTTCCGGGTTCTTCTCGACGAAGGCCTGCGAGCACCAGATCGTGCCTCCGGCTCTCGGGATGTAATCGCCGGTGCGCAACAATACCTTCAATCCAGAATTCATGGCGACCGAGGCAAGAGGCACCGAAAGCGATGCGCCCTGAATATCGCCGTTGATCATGGCGGCGATGCGTTCCGCCTCGCCCTGGAACGAGATGACCTTGTAATCCTTGCCGGCGTCCATTTTGAAGAAGCGATGCAGCACGGCCTGCGCCTCGTCGTAGTCGGCACCGCCAGGCCGGCCGAGGCCCAGCGTCTTGCCTTCCAGGTCCGCGGGCTTGTTGATCTCCTGGCGAGTCGTAATCGTCCACTGCGACTTCAGCGATTCACCAACAATGTACATGATCTTTGCGCCGCTGAGGGCCGCCTGCGCGCCGCCCGATGGGATCGGCGCGCAATCGAGGCTGCCGGCGAGCACCGCGGTCACCTGAGCTCTTGGCTGTAATTCGACGAGGCTGGCGTCGAGACCCTCTGCCTTGAAGAAGCCCTCGTCCATGGCAACGTAGGTCGGGATGTGAAAGCCGTCGCCGCCGATCACCTTGCCGATCGTGACTTTAGTCTGCTGGGCTTGCGCATCGGATACAAACGGATAGGCCAGCGCGAAAGCGGCAACGGACGTAACAAGCAGGCGGTGCATGCGCATGGAAACATTCCTCCCTATTAGCCCGTCAAAAAGCGGTCGCGGGTTGAGACCTTTGCGCCAGTGAACTCAACGCATTGTTCGCGTCAATTGCGAATAGTGCCGCAAGCCGGCCTGCGGCCCCTCCTCGCCCCGTCCAATCCGGTGTAGCTTCGATAGATATGATCCAAACCGTAGGCTTCGAGGCAGCTTAACGGGGAACGGGGAGAACGTCGATGCGGCGGCACCATCTCGCTACCATTATCGCCACACTCGGCGTGCTGATCGCGGTTGCCGGCTCCTCCGCCTGGCCGCAGAGCGAGCGCACCATCAAGCTGATCCTTCCGTTCGCACCGGGCGGTCCGGCTTATGCGCTCGCGCGCGTGCTGGCGGAAGAGATCGGCGCAACAGGCGGCCCCGCGGTCGTGATCGAAAACCGGCCCGGCGCCGGCACCGAGATCGGCACCGAATATGTCGCGCGTTCCGTGCCCGACGGCGCTACCATCGGCATGATATCGAATTCGCTCGTCGTGCTGCCGCTTCTGCGCAAGGTGAACTACGATCCGTTCGCCGATTTTGCGCCGATCTGCGAGCTTGCGACCTTCCCGCCGATCATCGTCGTCAATCCAGATTCGCCCTATCACACGCTGGCCGATCTCATCAGCGCGGCGCGCGCAAAGCCCGGCACGCTGACCATGGCGAGCAACGGGCCCGGCACCTCGTCGCAGATCGCCGTGGAAATGCTTAAGCGCGCCGCCAAGATCGACATGACCTTCGTCCCCTTCCCGGGCTACACGCCGGCCATCGCCGCCGTGCTCGGCAATCACGTGACCGCGGCGCTCGCGGACTATGCAGAGCTGCACGCCCAGATCGAGACCGGCAAGCTGCGCGCGCTCGCGACCACCATGGCAAGACATATCGGCACGATGCCGGATCTGCCGACCGTCGCCGAATCCGGCTACAAGGGTTTCGAAGCGGAGTTCTTCGGCGCGCTGGTAGCACCCGCAAAGACGCCGGCGGCGACAGTTTCGCAACTCATCGAGCTTTTCACCAATGCGATGAAGCCGCCGGAGATCAAAGCCAAGCTCGAAACGCTCGGGCTGTTCCCCGCGAACGCCTGCGGCGCCGATTTCGCAGCGATCCTTCACAAACAATATGATGACTACGGGAAGATCATTCGCGACGCGAAGATCAAGCTGGAATGAGCGCTGTCGACTATTGCTGCAACGGGTTCACACTTATCATGGCAACGGCAAATATGTTGACACTCGTCTTGAGGTGCGAGCCATAGATCCCGCCAACAGTGTCAAACCGCGTATGGCCGCAGATTGCGTTCGATGCGCGGCAGGATCGGCGTCTCGCCGTATTCGAATGTCCTGGCGGTGATCTGCTCGTACATCTGGATGTAGCGGCGCGATAATTCTTCGACGAGGCCGCGCGGCGCCTCTGGCAATGTCGCATCCTTGTACGGGTCGCAGTGCTCGATGAACCACAACCGCAGGAACTCCTTGTCGAAGGAATGAGGCTCCTGCCCTGCCGCCAGCCGCGTTGCGTAAGATTCGTGCTGCCAGTAGCGTGACGAGTCCGGCGTATGAATTTCGTCGATCAGCACGAGACCGTCGTTCTCGTCGGTACCGAACTCATACTTGGTATCGACCAGAATGAGGCCGTTTCGCGCGGCGACCATCTGTCCGCGCGCAAAAAGCTTCAGCGCGGTCTCCTTGACACGGTCGAACAATCCTCGCGTGACAAAACCTTCGGCAATCATCTGTTCGGGCGAAATCGCGCGGTCGTGGAGCGCCTCCTTGGTGGTCGGATCGAATACCGGCTGCGGCAGCCGCTCGTTCTTCTTCATGCCGTCAGGCAAGACCACGCCACCGAACTCCCGCTCGCCTTTGGCGTATCTGGTCCAGATCGCGGTGTCGGTGACGCCGGTGAGATAGCCGCGCACTACCGCCTCAATCGGCACCAGGGTGCACTTGCGTGCGACTGTCACATTCGGATCGGGGACGGCAAGCACATGGTTCGGTACGATATCCTTGGTCCGCTCGAACCACCAGGCGCTTATTTGATTGAGAACCTGTCCCTTCCACGGAATGTGCGCGACGATTCGGTCGAATGACGAATGCCGATCGGTCGTGACCAGGACGAGCCGGTCGCCTTGCTCGTAAATGTCCCGCACCTTCCCCGATTTCTTCGACCCGAGAAAATCGAAGCGGGATTCCTTCAAAATGTCCATGTCAGTTGCCGAACGGCCGAGGGCGGTGCCAGCCGCCCTCTTCAGGTCAAACCTCGCGTATTTCGCGGCCGCAAAGAGTATGCCGCTCCAGCACCTAGTCCGGCTGGATGCCAGCGTCCTTGACCATCTTGCCCCATACGCCAAGCTGAACCTTGATGAAATCGCCGAATTCTGCGGGTGTACTGGAAAATCCCTCGAAGCCGACATTCTTGAATTTCGCCTGGGTTTCCGGGGAATCGATGATTTTGCGCAACGCACCGTTGAGCTTGGCCACGACTTCCGGAGGTGTGCCTGCCGGCGCGACAAGACCGGCCCATGCGTCGAGATTGAATCCCTTCACTCCGGCCTCGTCCATCGTCGGCAGATCGGGAAACAGCGAACTGCGCTTGATACGCGTCGTTGCAAGGGCGCGCAGCGCGCCGGCTTTGACATGCGGTATGGCCGTCGTGAAATCGGCGAACATCATCGAGACGCGGCCGGCGATAATGTCTTCCAGCGCCGGCGGCGTGCTCTTGTAGGGCACGTGCAGCATGCTGATTTCTGCCCATTTCGCCAGCGTGTCACCCGCGACGATGCCGGCGGTGTTGCCGCTGGCGAATGACAGCGTGCCGGGATTGGCCTTGGCATAAGTGACCAGTTCCTTCACTGAATGGATCGGCAGCTTAGGGTTGACCACTAGCATCAGCGTAAAGCTGCCGACGCGCGTCACCGGCACAAAATCCTTCACCGGATCGTAGTTCACGTCCTTGTGCAGAAATGGATCGGCGGAAAGCGGCGAGTTCGTCGCCATCAAGAGTGAATAGCCGTCCGCCGCCTGATGATGGACGTAAAGCGCGGCCAGTGCCCCGTCCGCGCCCGGCCGGTCCTCGACAACGATAGGCTGTCCGAGCGCGGGACCGAGTCGGTCAGCAATGATGCGGCAAATCGTGTCGCTGGCGCTGCCGGGACCGAACACGGCAGTGATGGTGATCGGGCGCGTTGGATAATCGTCGGCGCGAAGCGCGGCACTGAACAACGCGGCCCCGCCGGCCACAATGATGAGAAGCAGCTTTTTCATGCGTCGTTCCTCCCTAGTTCGCAGATTTTGTTTGGCGACGGGTCGTTCCTGCGTCGACGCCCGCCTTTCAACCGAGGATAGCACACTCACGCGCCCCGTCAGGCGTTGCGGCGCGATTGCAGCCTCACCGGGCTGCGGCTTTCAGCCCCAGGAGCTTAGCGATAACCGCAAGCTTGTCGCGCTGCGCCTGAACGGCAGTCGCGAAATCGGCCGGCCCGCGAATATCCATGATCGTGCCGATATCCGCGATCCGCGTGCCGATCACCGGATCGGCGGCGACCGCCTTGATGTCGGCGGCGATGCTGGCGCGCACCGCGTCCGATATGCCGCGCGGGCCGAAAATTCCGCCGATGCTTTCGAAAGTCAGCGCCGGGTAGCCGGCTTCGTCGGCAGTCGGGATGTCGGGCGCGGTCGGGGCGCGATGCCGTCCGGTCACGGCTAGCACCTTGATGCGGTCAGCCTTCATCAGCGGCTGCACCACCGCGAACGACGTGGCAAGGACTTGAATCCGCTGCTCGGCGAGGTCGTTCGGCGCCTGCATGATGTCGCGATAAGGCACTTTCGCGATGTCGAGGTTCAGACTCTTGATCCAGCCGAACAACGAGAAATCAGAAATTCCGTTGGCAGCGGCAGCGTTGAGCTTTCCCGGTTGCGCGCGGGCGGCCTTCACGAGCTCATCGAGCGAGTTGATATGCATCGACGCCGGCGTCGATACCGCCAACACCACGTCCGAGATGCTCACAACCGGCACCAGGTCCCGAAGCTGGTCGTAAGGCACCGTATCATGATCGTAAGGATGCACCG
>DATJYT010000315.1:0-8696 GCA_035499475.1 Xanthobacteraceae bacterium
TGCTGTTTGCGTTTTCCACCTTGTGAGAGTTGCTGGTGGCGCCTTTGACGTAAAGCGAATTGGGACTCTTGATCTTAAGAGCGCTTGAATTCAGTTTGATAGAATTTGAGCCAAAGTTGCTCGGCGTATGAACCGTAGTCGTGTTTACGTGCGTTCCGGTATTGACGTGAACCTGCGGCGTCGAAACTTTGGGCAACTGCTCCGCCAGCCGCATATCGGGCTTCGCCGGATTCGCCGCTGCCGCATTCGCGCCGCTTGAATCCGAAGGCGTGAGCGAGACAGGCTCTGACGGGGTCGCGCCTGCATAGCCAACGGAAACACCGAGCAAGGATGCGGCCGCGAGGAGAACTGAGAGGCCGCTCCTATTATCCGTCGCCCTTTCCAAAATCGAGGTCTTATGCGTCTTGCCGTGCTCGCCCATGGTGCGCTCCATTCGTTTTCGCCAAATTCAACGACTCGTACAGAATCTCGAGATGCAGCTCTTTGCGCGCCTCTAGGTCGGACGGTTCCGCTTCACCCGTCGCGGCACAGTAGCGCGCGATGGCGCCGTCGATATCAAGCAGATCGCGGGCGCCGTCGACAGCCGGCGCAGAGAGTTCCGCGCCCGCCGTTTCCCCTGCCTCATCCATCGCCTCGATGAAGGCGCATATCCAATTCCCATATTGGTCGACCGCCCGCAGGAATGGTTCAACTTCTTGCGCAGCGAGAAAATCGGCTATCGTGCCGTCGCGGTTGAACTCGCCCTTGGATTGCGGATGCGTCTTGGCGCGGGAGAACCATTCTGCGTCGCCGGCTATGTGGCGTCCGAGCGGATAGACTCGACAAACCATCGGACGGTCCGGGTGGACCGTGCATCCCTCGCTGCCGAGAAACACGCAGGCGCCGTCCTCTCTCCGGGCCAGGTGATTTCCGGCGCCGTCTTCAGTCCAGCAATCGCGAAGCTCGCTCGTCGTCACGCCGCGATTGCGGGCAAGCCGCGCGATCTCGTAAGGATTGACCTGAATACGCTTGTGATGACAGCACTTCAGGCAACGATGGCACACATAGCCGAACGGCTCGTCGCGCGGATTCGGTAATCGTGCTTCGATGCTGTTCATGATCGGTCGGCTACCGGTTTCGCTCGACGCTTAGCATCTCGACTAATTATGCGCCGCTTCCCGGAACACGTCCATGCCTTGGGTGGGGCCAAACGGTCGCGCTTGATGGTAGCAGAGTGCGCGGTTAGGCTAACCATTGCCGATGCGGTCGACCGCAGGTCGGTTACGATTCGTTAGGCTTATGCGACGCGCACTGTTCCTGCCGACCGCCCGACAGACCAATTGGCTCCTCATCGTTGCTTTCTTGTCCTTGGGCGAAGCGCTCTACCTGCGCTACATGGCGATTGAGAATTCCTCGGTGTCGCTCGCCTGCCAGGCCGGATTGCAGACGTGGCTGTGCGGCACGTTTCGGCTGACGATCGTCCTCTTCAATCATCAAGTCTTCGGCGCAGTGGCGTTGGCCGCGGCGGCGCTGAATTTACTGCGGCCTTCGCTCGCTTTGGTGACGATCGGCCTCGCGGCGGCGGCCTTCGGCGTGGTTCTGCACAACGCCGACCTCTCGGCGCTTGCCGCTGGCGGGCTCATTCTGAGCTTGGCGCGTCCCGCGCCTGCAATAGAATGAAGGCAATGCCGACCAGCGCGGCGCACAGCAAGACCGCCTGCCAGTTGGCGAGAGTTTCGTTGATCAGCACATAGCAGGCCGATGCGGCAAGCACCGCCGCGGCGAGCATCTCCGCCTTGGCGCGCGATCCAGCAAGGCGCGGCGCCGAAGGCCAAAGCATCAAATACGAAAGTGCAGCGCCGCCCAGCGGAGCAAACGGAATGTCGCGATAACGCGGATCGAACACGAGGCCGAGCGCTATCTGCACCGAGAGCAGCACCAGCACGGTGAAAATGCCGCCCAGCACCCAACGCATCGCGCCGACGCGCGCGCCGGAGCGCCCCAGCAGCGCGGCAAAGCTTGGCAGCGCGTGGCCGGAAGCGCACGCTGCAGCGCAAGCGATCGGAGCCGCGGCGCCTACGGCGGCGAGAGCAAGCGAGCGTATCCAGCCGCCAACGCTGAAACTGTCGACCGGCACCGTTTCGAGCGTCCAACCGAACAACACCGCGGCAGGGAATGCCAGTGCCGCAATCCTCGGCCATAAGCGGGGCGCCAGATTCTTGCCGCCACCCGCAGCCAACGCTCCACCAAACATCAATGCGGCAAGGATAATGCCGGCGAACGCCTGCATGCGCCAATGCGGATGGTCGGAGACAGCGCCGCCAAAAGCAAATTTCTGCGTTCCGGTCGCGCGATCGAAAATGCCCCAGGAACCGCCGACCGAGCCTTCGAGCCAGCGCTTCCAAGGCTGATCGAAAGCCTCGATGACGTTGACGCGGAAGTTCTCGCGCTTGCCGAGCGCAACCGTCTCCTGGATGACGCGTGCCTGGTTCGACGGCGAGGGTCTTGCATCCTCGCGCATGCGGCCGGCATCGGGCCAGCCGACCTCGCCAATCACGATCTCCTTGTTGGGAATGGCGGCGGCCACCTGCTTGCGAATGGCATCGACGTGCGCCGCCGCGGCCGACGCCGGCAGCGGAAAGTCTTCCCAATACGGCAAGATATGAATGGTGACGAAGTCGACCGCGTTCTGCACGTCGGCGTAGCGCAGCCAGTATTCCCACACGTCCGCATAAGTGACGGGTTCCGGAACCTGCGCCTTCACCTCGCGGATCGTGGCGATCAGGTCGGTCGCCGACATCTCGCCGCGCAGCAGCACCTCGTTGCCGACGACGACGCCGAGAATGACGTCCGGGTAGGCCTTGGCCAACGCGATACCGGTCGCGATCTGCCGGCGCGTCTTCTCCGGATTGTTCGATACCCACAATCCGTGCAGCACCTTCAATCCATGCCGCCGTGCGCTCTCGAGCACCTTGTCGATGCCGTCATCGATCGAATAGGTGCGAACGCAATTGGTAAACTTCGACAGCAGGGCGAGGTCCTGGTCGATCTGGGCGGCAGTCACCTCGGTTCCCTCGACGAGGGGATCCTGGCCGTCGCGGAACGGCGCGTAGGATACGCAATAGAGCTTTTCGCCAGGACCGAGTGGTGAAGGCGGCAGGGTTACCGGCGCGCCGAGCCACCACCATGCGACACCGATGGCGAGCGCCGTCAGCGCCAGCAGCGCAAGCGGCTGACCGAGGCGATATTCGTCTGGCGGGCGAGACACGCCTGTCGGATTAGCCTTGAGCGCGCGCGATGCCAAGATCGGGACGAGATGCGCGGCCGTGTGCGCTGGACAAACGGTCTAAGTTAGGCTGTGGTCACGACGGCTGCGACGGGAAGCGGAAGCAAAACGGCAAACAACCGATAGCCTGGGAAACGCCCGTCCTGATCGGCTCAAAAGGGCCCAACAAACCAAGTCGAACCATGAATCATCGTGTGTCTAGCGTTGCCGGCAGATTGTGCGCAGCGGTCTTGCTCGTTGCGGTTTCCACGGTGCCGATCGTCCTTCTGACGCCTTCCGCGTTCGCCCAGAACTCCGACGCCAAGCCGCCCGATCAGCACCCGGCGCCGACCGGACAGGAACCGGCCAAAGAACCGCAGAAGGTCGACGAATTTGCCGAAGCCCAGAAAGCGCTGAACGGTCCGGCCGGCAATCCCGAATGCGTTTGGCTCGGCCGCCGCGTCGTCAGTCTGCTATGGCGCGACGATCTCGATACCGCTTTCCGCCATCTCGACCTCTATGATCGTTTTGGCTGTCCGGGCGGTCATATCCAGGCGACTTTTCGTTGTCTTTTGCTGCACGCCTCCACCATCGATCCCAAGGCCGCCGACAGCCTGAACGGCCGCGTGCAGGCGTGCTGGATCAACCCCGCCTTGCCGGTACAGGCTCCACCTCCTCCCCCACCGGCGCCATCGGCGGCGGCTCCCAATCCGACGACCGCACGTTAACCGCGACGGCCGCGGTATGCGCCGGCAGTAGTAAATCGGACACCGCTTTGTCGCTGTTGTCTTGAATTTGCCACGCACCGAGTCTAATTCTTGTTTGCCGTTCGCAAGGTAGCTTTACCCTCCCTTACGACCACGAACCTTGGGGACAGGTTCGGGCCAGTGTGTCTTCGCCCCGCGTGGTTGAAAGTCTATGCGCACCGTCGCAGCTGTGCTCGCGCTTGTAGCGTGCGTGCATGCCGGCTTGTGGGCTTTGCTTCAAACCAAAGCGACGGCTCCTGACTTCACCGGGCAGCTCGCCAGCGTCTCCTACGCACCTTTCGCCAATTCCGAGCATCCCGATTACGGGGACCGTCCCACGGCGGAACAGATCCGTTCCGACCTGAAGGCGATCGCACCCTATACCCGCGCCATTCGCACCTATTCTGCCACCGGCGGCGCGGAGCTTGTTCCTCCGATCGCGGCCGAATTCGGCCTCAAGGTCACGGTCGGCGCCTGGATCGACAAGGATCAGGCGCGCAACGAACGGGAAATTCGTTCCGCGCTGGACCTTGCCCGTCACAACAGCAACGTCAACGCCATCGTGGTCGGCAACGAAACCACGCTACGCGCCGACATGAGCGTCGAGGACCTGATCGCGCTCATCCAAAAGGTTAAGAGACAGAGCCCAGTGCCTGTAACAACAGGTGAAATCTGGACCGTATGGATTGATCACCCCGAACTCGCCTCGGCCGTCGATTTCATTGCCGCGCATATCCTGCCTTACTGGGAAGGCTTCGACGCCTCGCGCGCGGTTGATCACACCATCGAGTTTTACGACAAACTGCGCCAAGTCCATCCAGGCAAGCGCATCGTGATCGCCGAATTCGGCTGGCCGAGTGCCGGCTACAACTTCCACGACGCCAATCCAGGCCGCATCGAGCAGGCCATGGTTCTGCGTGATTTCGTCACACGAGCAGAGGCTTACGGCATCGATTACAACATCGTCGAGGCCATCGATCAGCCCTGGAAGACGTTTGAAGGCGGCGTCGGCCCCTATTGGGGCATGTTCGATGCCTCCCGCCAGCCAAAGTTCTCTTGGACCGGGACCATCACCGATCCCGATTATGCCAAGCGCGCCGGTCTGGCGGTCCTGCTTGGTTTGGTGCTGTCGCTTCCCATTCTGGCATTGACCAGCGCCACGGCGACGCAAGCGCTCATGCTGGCGATCTCAGCCAACGTCGCCGGCGCCTGGTTCGCCGCAGTCGTCGCGTTCTGGAAAGGGCATTATTTTGTGCCGGGCGCCGCCTTCGCGCTGGGGCTCGGCATTATCCTCCTGGTGCCACTGGTCGCCATCGCACTGTCCCGCCTCGAGGAGATCGCAGCCATCGCCTTTGGCCGGCCGCCGCGGCGGCTGGCCGTTTCACCGCCGCTGGTGCCGGAATCCTCAACGCCGAAGGTGTCCATCCACATTCCGGCGTGCTGCGAGCCGCCGGACATGCTCGCCGCGACGCTCGATGCTGTAGCGCAACTTGACTACCCGAACCTGGAATGCGTGCTCGTCGTCAATAACACGCCCGATCCGGCGCTGTGGCGCCCTGTCGAGGATCATTGCCGCACCCTCGGCGAGCGGTTCAAGTTCATCAAAATCGATAATCTCACCGGCTACAAGGCCGGCGCCCTGCGCGTCGCGCTCGCCAATACGGCGCCCGACGCCGAGATCATTGGTGTCATCGACGCCGACTACGCGGTCGAGCGCGACTGGCTCAAGGATCTGGTGCCGCTGTTCGCCGATGCGCAGGTCGGGCTGGTGCAATCGCCGCAGGATCACCGCGACGGCGACCGTTCGGTGATGCACCGCGCCATGAACGCCGAATATGCCGGCTTCTTCGATATCGGCATGGTTCAGCGCAACGAGGCGAACGCCATCATCGTCCACGGCACCATGTGCCTGATCCGGCGCGCGGCGATCGAAGCGGCGGGCGGCTGGTCGAGCGAAACCATCGTCGAGGATACCGATCTTGGACTCAGCATGCTGGAGCAGGGTTGGCTCAGCCACTACACCAATCGCCGCTACGGTTATGGCCTGCTCCCCGACACGTTCGAATCCTACAAGCGGCAGCGTCACCGCTGGGCGTTCGGCGGCCTGCAGATTTTGCGCAAGCACTGGCGGCGTATGCTGCCTTGGTCGGAAGGCCTGACACGCGAGCAGAAGCGTGAATACGGCTTTGGCTGGCTCAACTGGCTCGGCGCCGAGAGCATCGGCGTCGTCGTAGCGATCCTGAATATCCTCTGGGTGCCGATCGTCGCCTTTGCCAATATCGCGGTCCCCGATCGTATTCTTACATTGCCTATCCTGGCAGCCTTCATCGTCTCGACCGCCCACTTCGTGGCGCTCTATCGGCTCCGCGTGCGCGCGTCTTACGGCCAGATGCTGGGCGCAGTTTGCGCCGCGATGGCAGTGCAATGGACGGTGGCGCGTGCCGTCGGCATGGGCATCATCAAGGAGCGCCTGCCGTTCCTGCGCACCGCCAAGGGCGGCAAGACCCGCAAAGGCTCGGATTTTGCGGCATTCTGGGAGGGCGTGCTGGCTGCACTTCTTCTCATCGGCGCGCTGACGCTTGTCGCCACCAACTACAAGCAGGTGCACGAGATCAATATTTTCGCCTTCGTTCTCGTGGTGCAGAGCCTGCCGTTCATTGCGGCGGTGGCGATTGCGTTACTCGAGGGCACCCGCTTCAACTCGTTTGCCTATTGGCACGCGCTTGAGGCCAAGATCGCGGCGCTTCTGCCGCAATCGAAGGTCATGGCCGATACGCCGAAGCTGCCGGCGGAAAACCGGGTCGAAGTCGCTCAGTAATCCTCACTCGGCCAGCGCGCTCTCGGCGAGCCGCACCCAATAAGAGGTGCCGAGCGGAATAACCTCGTCGTTGAAATCGTAAGCCGGGTGGTGAAGCCCGGCGCTGTCGCCGTTGCCGACGAAGATGAAGGCGCCGGGCCGCTCGTTGAGCATGAAGGCGAAGTCCTCAGCGCCCATCAGCGGCGCCATATCGGTGTTGACCTTGTCCTTGCCCGCGATCTCGCCGGCGACGGCCGCGGCAAAAGCGGTCTGCCGTTCGTGATTGACCACCACCGGATAACCGGTGGTGTAGGTGATCTTGGCCGTGGCGCCGTAGAGCCGTGCCGTGCCCTCCACGACGTCGTTGACGCGCTTTTTCAGCATTTCGCGAACCTCCGGCGTCAAGGCGCGCGCCGTGCCGCGCAGCTTGGCGTGCTGAGGAATGACATTGTCGGTATGGCCGGCCTGAAACATGCAGATTGAGACAACAGCAGCGTCGAGCGGATTGACGTTGCGCGCCACCACCGACTGCAACTGGTTGATGATTTGCGCCCCGACCAGGATGGTGTCGATCGCCAGATGCGGCCGCGCGGCGTGGCCACCTTTGCCTTCGAGCTCGATCAGGATGTGGTCGGCCGACGCCATGACCGCGCCCGGCCGGATCGCGAATTGCCCGAGCGGCACGCCCGGATAATTGTGCATGCCATAGACTTCCTGGATGCCGAACCGGGTGATGAGGCCGTCCTTCACCATGGCGAGGCCGCCGGCGCCGCCCTCCTCGGCCGGCTGGAAGATCACCACGACGGTGCCGGCGAAATTGCGGGTCTCGGCCAGATATTTGGCGGCGCCGAGCAGCATGGCGGTGTGGCCGTCGTGCCCGCAGGCGTGCATTTTGCCGGGAACCGTCGATTGGTACGGCAGGCCAGTCTCTTCCTCGAGCGGCAGCGCATCCATGTCGGCGCGTAGCCCGACGACCTTGCTGCCGCTCTTGCGGCCGCGGATGACGCCAACGACGCCAGTTCGCCCGATGCCCGGCACCACCTCGTCGCAGCCGAAGCTCTTGAGCTTCTCGACGACCGTGCCGGCGGTGCGGTGGACATCGTACAGGAGCTCCGGATGGGCATGAATGTCCCGCCGCCAGGCGACGATTTCGTCCTGCATGTCGGCGACGCGGTTGACGATGGGCATGGAAGGCTCCTCGCTCGGCGATGATCCGGCAAGCTCGTCACTCTAGCAAATGGCGGCTTGGCTGCGAACACGCTATTCCGCTGCCATGTGCGATGCGGACATGATCGAACCGGCAAACGTGGCCCCGACACGGCCAGGCCGGCGCGTTTGCCTCGCGACGGTTTGATCTGATACGAGAAGGCCGCCCCGGCCGCCTTACGGCGGCTGTTCCGGCCGTAATGGTCCGGACCGAGATTTCCTTACGAGCCCGTAGCTCAGTTGGTAGAGCACGTGACTTTTAATCACGGGGTCCAGGGTTCAAATCCCTGCGGGCTCACCACAAACCCCCTGAAAACACCGAGCTTTTAGCATCGCCGCGCAACGGCCAATATCGTCCCTTCATTCGTGTGCCCGATACGGTTCGAAGCGGGCAAGCTGGTCCGAGTGCCGGTCGCGCTCATCGTCGGCGGCGTCCTCACGACCATCACCATGCGCCTGCGGCGCTACCTTGGCTCACGAAGCGCTGATCGTTGCGCTGGATCGGCAGACTAGCGCCAGCGCGTCGCGCGACTTCCCCCGGCGGTGTGTGTGAAGGCGGCGAATGTCCGATCACCTACAGCGCGGCATATCCTCAGAACAGATGAGCGTCAAATTTTTGCCAGCCACTGAGCCAGTCCTACCACCCAACTCGTGACGGCATCGAATTGGTCAGGGTGGAGCAAAAAGTAGAAGAACAAGACGA
>DATJYT010000316.1:0-2476 GCA_035499475.1 Xanthobacteraceae bacterium
TAGGGATCGTGTTCGGCGAAGCCGCAGTAGAACTCGCCCTGGATTTTCCCGGCGAGGAGATGCGGCGAGCGGTCGCCGTCGGTGACGAGACGCGAGCCGTGCATGCTGGCGCCAGCCCTGATCTCGCCGGGAAAACTGCCGGCCGCCCGCATCGCGAGCCTGCCGCCGAGGCAATAACCGAAACAGCCCTTGGCGCCGGCGCGCACCGCTTTATCGCCCGCCAGGAAACCGAGCACGGCCCGCGTATCGTCCATCGCTTCGGCATCGCTGAGCTTTTGCAGCGGCGCCAGCACCCTGGCGCGCGCCGCCTCATCGAGCCGGTTGAGCGACACCATTCTGCCGTCGCGGTCGCGGATGTCGTTGTGGACGGCGCCCTGCCGGTAATAGAGGTCGGGCACCGCGCAGCAATAGCCGACCGCCGCGGTCCAACGCGCGATGTCGTAAAGCTCTTCGCGCACGCCCCAAAAATCCATGTAAAGAATGAGCGCCGGGAACGGGCCGTGCCGCCGCGGATGGACAAAGAATGTCCGCATCACGCCGGCGGTCGCGCCGATGTCGGCGAAGCGTTCTTCCATCCCCGATACGCCGCTCTGTTATGGCTGGGCGCAGGTTCTGACGTTTGGCCGTCAGCTTGAGTGACGATCGGGGCGCAGATGCTATAGTCCCGCTCCCTCACTCCATCCAAGCATAGCAAAGCACCATGGCCCGCGTCTCCTATATCGAGGAAAAAGACCATCCCGAACTCGCCGACCTGATCGGCAAAGTGCGCGCCGGCCGGCGCGGCACGCTGATCAACGTCTATAGGCTGCTGCTGCACACGCCGGGACTCGCCGAATGCTGGCTCAATCTGATCAGCGCGGCGCGCTACAAGACCGCGCTCGACGGACGGCTGCGCGAGATCGTCATCGTCCGCGTCGGCTACCTCAACCGCACGCGCTACGTAGTCAATCAGCACGTGCCAGAGCTGACCCGGCCGGAAGGCATGACGCAGGAGGAATGCGACGCGCTTGCCGACTGGCGCGGCTCCAGGTTTTTCAGTGAGCGCGAGCGCGCCGCGCTCGCCTACGCGGACGCCATGACGCGCGATATCGACGTCCCCGACGCCGTGTTCGATGCGCTGCGGCCGCACTTCAACGAACGCCAGATCGTCGAGCTCACCGTGCTGGTCGGCACCTACAATATGCACACGCGCGTCTTCACGGCGCTCAAGATCGATCCCGAGCCGCATCACCAATAGGCGGCGGCGCATTCATGCGTTCGACGGTCTCGACCGTCAAGCCGGCCGCGCGCTATCCGCGCCAGCTCGACGGCGATCACAAAGATATCGCTGCGGGAATTCCCCAACCGAGCTTCAGCCGCAATGTGTGACATGAAAGCCTCGGCGGTAGCTCGGCACCTCAAAGACGCAACCGATAATGCTACTGCCGATCCTTCGGATTCTTTTTGCGCCGTTTAGAAATGCCAGAATTGGAGCAAGCTAGGCGTCGGGTGCTTGCCTGCGGGCCGAACCAAAATTTCAAATTAGGGCACTGCCGAAAATTGAACCTATCGGCGTCCAAGGTTATAATGTAAATGATACGGTGCTTGCAGCGTTAAGACAGAGTCGCTGACCGAAATTGAAGGTCGTGCGAAGCAGTCGATGTGATTTGCGTCACATTCGCTGCAATGTGGAAGTGCTAAATTGTTTTACGTGATATCCCTGGAGAGGAACAAGCCATGAGTAACGACAAGCTCGATCCGAGCAAGAAGGACCCGAAAATCTCGTCCGCTGACGATCTCGCCAAGACCAGCAATAAAAGCGACGTCGAATTGAAAGAGGAAGAGCTCAAGCGCGTTTCGGGCGGGGTCGCGCAAAAAGTTATCGACAAATGGTAGCGCGCTTCAAGTGAGAGGCAGCCTCGCAGGCTGTGTGAGAAGCAAGTGAGTCGGATAGGAAAGGCCGCATCAAAGACGATGCGGCCTTTTTGACGAGCTGCATTGAGGGCGAGGATCGTGCTGAGGCAGTGCTGCAATCGGCGGTCATTGGACTGTGGATGAGCCTCGCCGGTTTGCGATAGCGCCGGATTATGTCTGGAACGCCTCTATCGCGGCGAGTGGCGACATCCCAACGAAATGTGATGGGATCACCTAGTCGATCCCCGGATCAATGCCGTGCACGGTCAAGAACTCGCGCCATTCACGACGCGTCGCTTCATCTGTCGGGTCGCTCCCCTTGGCCAGAGGCAGCAGATCGTCATGAATCGGCAGGGCAGTGCCGTAAGGCAGAGCAAGGAAGCGAATCTCCTCGGGTCCACCCAGCCGCCGGCGGATAGCTTCATTCAGATTGCGGATCGGGATCGGGCTTCGTTCTACCGGACGCAGAGAGCCGGCGGCAGAAAGGACAAGAGCACTGGCCAACACGTCTTGCGGCGCAAGCGCAAACTCGGCGCAAATGTCGGCAAGCGGCCGCGGCCCGCTGGCGAGGGCGGCAACAATT
>DATJYT010000317.1:0-7150 GCA_035499475.1 Xanthobacteraceae bacterium
CGAGGCGCAGCAGATTCTCACCGACAAGCGCGCCGATCTCGAAACGCTGGCCAAGGGCCTGCTCGAATTCGAGACGCTCACCGGCGATGAGATCAAGGACCTGCTCATGGGCAAGCGCCCGAGCCGCGAGTCGATCATCGAGCCGACGACGCCACGCTCGTCGACTGTGCCGACCGCCGGCGCCGGCCGCAACCGGCCGCGCCCCGAGCCCGGCCCCATGGAGCCGCAGCCGCAGGCGTGAGGCGGAGGCTGTGGCGCGCTGATCTCTTAGGGTTTACGCCCATGAACGAGACCGCCAGGGATATTCTCGACCGAGTCAAAGCTTGGCCGCAGGAGGACTTGGAGGAACTCGCCGAGATGGCGCGCGAAATCGAGGCGCGGCGTACCGGCTTGTACGAGGTCACCGCGGAGGAGGCAGTGGCGATCCGCGAGGGCCTCGCCGACCTTGATCGTGGTCGATGGACTAGCGAGGAGGCGATGAGAGCATTTTGGACGCGCTGTGGCGTCCTGTGATCGTTCGCTACAGTCCACGCACCGTTCGAGATCTTGAATCCATTCGTGAGTATCTTTTCGGCCCGCAGCGCCAGGGGCGCTGTCGCCGTCCTGGCGGCCATCTACGCCGCCGTCGAGTTCATCCGCAGGAATCCGGAGGCGGCGGAAGCGACATCCATCTCGAATGTCCGCGGTAAGATTGTAGGACGTTTCCGATTCAAGATTTTCTACCGGGTGGTTGAAGCCGAGGGCGCCATCGAAATCGTGCGGCACACGTCACGCCGAGCATGGCTAGGCCAAGACGAATAAGGTACGAGCATAGCGCGGGCCATCACTGGTCCAAATGCCGCCATACCGGTAGCATATTCATCGCCTTAGCTGGGGAGGCGGAATACATGCGTACCATCACGATGGCCGGCCTCGTGCTTGTTTTCACGGCGGGATCGGCGTGGGCGCAAGGCGGGGCCGTCGCGCCGAAGCCAAGCGGCGCTGCTAAGCCATCCGCTGCCGCTAAATCTCAAGCAGCCGCCAAGCCGGCTTCGACGCCCGAGTCGCGCTCAGCCGCGGAACTGGCGCTGTCGTCCGAGCCGGTCTTCGACGAGGACACCTTTCAGCGCATCAAGGAAGCGCTCCTCTACTATTCCGACATCCAGGTGCGCGGAGGCTGGCCGACGCTGCCGGCCGATGCCAAATTTGCCCCGGGCGCGAGCGGCCCGGACGTGGCGCTGCTACGCCGGCGGCTGGTGATCTCCGACGATCTGCCGGCCGACAAGGAGGCGGGCGACGCTTACGACGCGGCGCTCGTCGAGGGCGTCAAGCGCTTCCAACTCCGCCACGGCCTCGACGCCACCGGCAGCGTCAATGCGGCGACGTTGAAGCAGCTCAATGTGCCCGTCGGTCAACGCATCAAGCAACTCGAAGCCTCGATCCAGCGCCTTCTCGGCATGGATTTTATCTTTGCCGAGCGATACGTGGTGGTGAATATCCCCGCCGCCTTCGTCGAAGCAGTCGCCAACGGCAAGGTCGAGCGCCGCTATCGCGTCATCGTCGGCAAGATCGACAAGCCGTCGCCGACGCTCACAACCAATATCACGGCCATCGACCTCAACCCGACCTGGACGGTGCCGCTGTCGATCACCAAGAACGAGATCGTCTCGCATATGCGGCGCGATCCGAGCTATCTCGGCCGCATGCACATGCGCATCCTCGGCGGCCACGACGAAGAGATCGCGCCTGGCGCCATCGATTGGGCCTCCGACCGCTCACCGAACTTCGTCATCCGCCAGGATGCCGGCAACTGGAATGCGCTCGGCAATCTGAAGATCGACATGCCGAATCCATATTCGGTCTACATGCACGATACCGATACCCGCAGGCTCTTCACCGACGACTATCGTTTCGACTCGCACGGCTGCACCAGGGTCGACAATGTCCGCGACCTCGCCGCCTGGATTCTCCAGGACGGACCGCCGAACTGGGATCGCGCCGCCATCGATGCCGGCATCGCCGCGGGCCAGACGCGCATCATCAACCTGCCGCACAAGATTCCGGTCGCTTGGGTCTACATGACCGGATGGGTCACGCGCGACGGCACCGTCCAATTCCGCGACGACGTCTACAAGCACGACGAGAAGCTCGACCGCAACGCGCTCACCGACGCAGTCGCTGCTGGCGGTTTTGTGGCGCCGGTGGCGGTGAAGCAAGTCTCCAATCTCGACAGCCGCTGACGGGTCGGCTCGCCATGCGCACGCAATCCAATCTTTTTGCAATTCTCGTGGCGGGCGGCTCGCTGCTGCTCTCACTGTCCGCCGCGTCGTCGCAGACGACCCGGCCGGTCAAGCTCGTCATCCCGTATCCGCCGGGCGGCGGCGCAGATGTCTTGGCGCGTGTCCTGGTGAACGCGATCGGCGATATGAACGGGCCGACGATTGTGGTCGAGAACCGACCCGGCGCCGGCACGGTGATCGGCACCGAGGACGTCGTGCGCGCTG
Organism: Xanthobacteraceae bacterium; assembly: GCA_035499475.1. GTDB lineage: Bacteria > Pseudomonadota > Alphaproteobacteria > Rhizobiales > Xanthobacteraceae > BOG-931. Next base: position 2,484 of record DATJYT010000317.1, read on the forward strand.
ATCCGGACGGCAACACGCTTCTTCTGACCAACAACGCTTTGCTGCTGGTCCCGCATCTGCGCAAGCTCGACTACGACCCGCTGACAAGTCTCGAGCCCATTTGCCGCGTCGGCTCGACGCCGTCGTTCGCCATCGTCAACGCCGCCTCGTCCTATCACACGCTCGACGACCTGATCGGCGCCGCGCGCGCCAAGCCGGGCGCCTTGACCTTCGGCGCCGGCGTCGGGGCGCTGTCGCAGATCACCTACGAAATGCTCATGCATCGCGCGATATTCCGCATGACCATGGTGCCGTTTACCGGCACGGCGCCTGAAACCAACGCGGTCTATGCAGGGCAGATCGACACCGCCTTCGTCGATTATCCGCCGGCCGCGGGATTACTGCGCAGCGGCAAGCTCAGGGCGCTCGCCACCAGCGCTATCAAGCGCGCGGAATGGCTGCCGGACGTGCCGACGGTTGACGAGTCCGGGTACAAGGGGTTCCAGATCGACTTGTGGTACGGCATCTTCGCACCGGCCCACACCGCTCCGCAGATCACCTCTCAGTTCGCGCAATGGTTTGCCAAGGCGGCCGATTCGCCCGAGACGCGATCGAAACTGGCAGCGCCCGGCATCGAAGCGGCGAGCGTGTGCGGCACGCCATTCGTCTCCTATTTGCACAAATCGTTCGACGAATACGGCGATGTCATCCGCGATGCCAACATCAAAGCCGAATAAATAGCATCCAGTCGGGGCATCAGCCGCGGAACGCCGCCTTGATGGCTTCGACCCCTTTGCCGGACTTCGCGGCCGTGATGATGCGGGCCTCTTGCTTGATGAGGCCGTCGAGCGCTTCGCGCATGGCGTCGATCCTGTCGACCGGCACCACGACCGCGCCATGCCGGTCGGCGTGAACGAGATCGCCGCTTGTGACCGCCATGCCGTGAATGGTGACCGGGACGCCGAACTCGACCACGTGCACATAAGCGTGCGAAGGACCCATCGAGCCCGCGAGCATTTGGAAGCCCTCGGCCACGGCGGGGATGTCGCGCACCGAGCCGTTGGTTACGGTGCCGAGGCAGCCGAGCGCCTTGTGGACGTTGGTCTGCACTTCGCCCCAGAAGGCGCCGTAGCCGGCGGGCTCGTCCTTGTCCTCGATGACGACGACGCTAGGCCGCGGCTCCGCCGCGACGTAGTCGAGGTAATCCATGCGCTTTTGCATGTAGCTCGGCCCGCTCACCGCGTCGCGGGCGCGAATGGTCACGGTCTTGGCAAAGCCGACCATGGGCGGCAGATCGGGAAACGGGCAGTGCAGATGGCTCACGGTGTAGCCCGCGCCGCGGCGCTGCGGCGCGACCACTTCGATCAGGTTGCACACGGTCGGCGTGTCGATCGACCGCAGAAACGCAAATTGACTCTCCGACACCATGACGTTTCCCCCTATCCTTCCCACGCGCGTACAACGACGACGGCCATGACGAGCTGCATGGCGACGATCACGGCCACACAACCGGCCCAGCCGGCCGCCGTCCAGGCAAAACCCGTCAGATAGGCCCCGGCGCTGCCGCCAATATAGAAGATCGACGCGTAGAGACCGACCGCTGACGAGCGGCCCTCGCGCGCCGTCTGGGTGACATAGCCGGTTGAAATGGCCTGGCACAGCATGCCGCAGACCGCGCACAGTGTCAGGCCGGCCAGGATCAGCCACACCGGCGGCGCCAGCAGCAGCAGCGCACCGGCGATCCAGACGGCGATGATGCCGAGCACGAAACGGCGGCGCCCAAACAGCATGATGCCGCGTCCGACCCAGGGCACCAGCGGGCTGCTCACCAGATAGGTGAAGAACAGGGCGCCGAGCGCGGTGGACGAAAAGAAGTAGGGCGCCGCCGCGAGGTGGAAGCTCACATAGGTGAAGGTGGCGATGAAGTTAAACAGCACGCCAAAACCGATCGCATAGGTCGCGAGCAGGCGCGGGTCGTGCAAATGGCGAAAGATTTGCGAGAGGGAATCGGCAAATCCGTCGGAACGCACGAAGTGCTTCTCTTTCGTCAGCGTGAGCGCGACGATCGTTGCGGCGACAATCGACATCAGCGCGATCACCACGAACGCCGCGCGCCAGCCGATGTGATCGGCCAGCAAGCCCGGCACGAAGCGGCCGCAAAAGCCGCCGGTGCTGGTCCCTGCGATGTAAAGCCCGGCGATGCGCGGCACGTCACCGCGCGGCCACTCGTCGCCGATATAGGCGACAGTGACCGTGAATATCGGCGGCAGCAGCAGTCCCTGCACAAAGCGCCAAAGCGTCAGTTCAGGGACTGTGGACGCCAAGGTCATGATCAGCGTCGGTACCACGGTGGCGAACATCGCCGTGGTGATGAGCCGCTTGCGGCCGACGACGTCGGCAAGCGCGCCGGTAAACGGCGCGGTCAGCGCGATCGCTGCCGTTCCGGCGGTCATCAGCGCGCTGATCTCGCTCGGACCGACGTGGAATTCATTGGCGAGCGCCGGGAGCAGCGCCTGCGGCGAATAGAGATTAATGAAGGTGCCGAATCCGGCCGTGGCGACGGCGAAACACCGGGGGTCGAAGCTCATGCCGCATTATGGGCGACGCGCCCCGTGAAAGCACGCCGGCGCAGCTATGCCCAAGCCGGCGCGCGTTCCACGCGATCAGAGCTGGCGGATGGAGTCGAAATTCCAGGCCGAGTCGTTGGGATTTTCGCCGATCCGGATCGTCGTGTCGTTGACGAAGTGATAGGGCGGCACCGGCAGATTATAGGGAGCCGGGACACCGCTGAAGACGCGGCCGGCGGCGTCGTATTTCGAGCCATGGCAGGGGCAAAAATAGCCGCCCGGCCAATCGGCCGCGGGCGAAGATGCGCTGGCATCGGGATAGAACAGCGGGATGCAGCCAAGATGGGTGCAAATGCCGACCAGGACGCCATATTCAGGCTTCACCGAGCGATGCCAGTTGGTGGCATAAGGCGGCTGCTGGATCTGCGAGGAATCGGGATCGGCGAGCTGCGATGTATCTTGGGTGTTTTGCAGCATGGCGATCGTGTCCTTCGAGCGGTGGAACACGAAGATCGGCCGCTGCCGCCAATAGACCACGACCTGGGCGCCTTCCGCGATCTTGCTGACATCGAGATCGACCGGCCCGCCTGCCGCCAGTGTCGAGGCGTCCGGATTCATTTGATCGATCAGCGGCACCAGGGTTGCCGCAGCGCCGACGGCGCCGACGGCGGCCGTCGCGATATAGAGAAAATCGCGCCGCGACGGGTCTTCGGGATGGGCCGCGGCCGATGCAGTATTCGCCATGTTCAGTCCTTTGTCGTCACGTCTCAATCAGGGTGGTCAGCGTGGCGCCTTTATGTGGGCGTCCGACCGTCTCGTCAATCCGCATCGCCTCCGGCAGGCATGATGTTTCAAGCCGCGCCGCCGTGCTGTCACAACGCCTCTCGTGCCAGGCTCAAAGTGCGCTCGGGCGTGCCCGTGGCATCGATCCGGGTCCAGTCGAGCGTGCCAAGCTCGTAGCGCTCCTGCGCGCGCGCCACCGATTCGTCGGCATCGGAGGCGTCGCGCGGCCGGGTGCCGACGCGGGCCAGCCGGGTTGCCAGATCGGCGGCAAGGAAGAGACCTTGCGGCCGCGTATTGGCGGCCCTCGCGGCGGCGGCAAAGCCGGCGCGCTCCCGCGGGTCGGCGAACACGGCATCGACGATCGCCGAATGGCCGGCGGCGACGACACGGCGGGCTTTGTCGAGCGCTGCGGCATAGACGCGCTCGGTGACGCCGCGTGTGTAAGCTGCGTCGGGGAGCTTTTCGGTTTCACCGATGCCGAACAGCATCTTGCGTTCGACATCGGAGCGCACGACGACGGCGCCGGGCATCGGCGCGACAAACGGTGCCAGCCCCCGGGCGAGCCTGGATTTGCCGGTGCCTGAGAGACCGCCGACGGCGATGAATTTTGGCGTTGGAGGCGCGATCGTGTTCGAGGCAAACCGGAAATAGGCGCGTGCGGCGTTCGAAATGGCTTCGCGATCGTGCGGCGCGGCGCGTTCAATGCGGGCCGCAGTAACCTTGGCGCGGATCGCTGCGCGCAGCGAGAGATAGAACGGCAGCGCCGCGAGGCCGTCGAGGTCTTCGACGCAGCGGCTTTCGATGAGATAGCGGTTGAACACGATGTTCGCCGCTTGCGTGAGACCGCGCTCGCAGAGGTCCATCAACAGGAAAGCGAGATCGTAGAGCACGTCGCCGGTCGCGATCAGCGGATCGAATTCGATGGCATCGAACAGCACCGGGCGACCGTCGATCAGCGCGATATTGCCAAGATGCAGGTCACCGTGGCCCCGCCGCACCCGGCCAAGCTTGCCGCGCGCTGCCAGGAGCGGCACGAGGCGGTCGAAGCTTCCCCTTGACTGCCGATCAAGCGCCGCAACCGCCTCAGGCTCGAACAGATCGGGCATGGCACGGAACGCGGCGAGATTCTGATCGAGATAGGTTTCGAGCGCTGCGATCCAGGGCGCCGCTGCGACGGCAGGCGCCTCGGCGTGTGCCGCCGCGACGGCACGGCCGAGCGCGTCGGCGAGCGCCTCATCGATCTCCCTCAAATTGTCGAGCGTGCGGGTCTCGTCGAAGCGGCGCATTTCGATCGCCCATTCGACGGGTTCACCCGCGCCGCCGATCGCGAGCGCGCCG
>DATJYT010000318.1:0-6253 GCA_035499475.1 Xanthobacteraceae bacterium
TCGAGCCAGGCGACGAGCCGCGGGTGGCTGCCGCGCCAGCCGCCGTTGAACCGGAAATCGCGATAGCCGAGCGCACAGGCGAGCGCGATCTGCCCGACATTGGGCAAACCGTCGAGCCGCGGCGGCGCAGCCTCGAGCGCCGCCAATCCGCGCGATACTTTGCCGGCCTGGTGCTCCAGCCATTTCGGCTCGTGAGTTTCGGCCTTGCGCCAGCGCGTCTCGTAAACGGTCAGGATCGAAGCATCGAAAATGCCGTCGCAGAGCGCCTGCAGGCGCAGCGCGGCAAGGCGCGCGGCGGCGTCACGCGGCACGATCTTGCCGCCGCCGGCGCGCACGTCGAGATATTCGAGGATGACGCGCGAGTCGTAATAGGCGATGCCGTCCTCGGCGATCAGCACCGGAATCTTGCCCAGCGGATTCTGGTTGCGCACGGTGTCGTGCGGATCGCCGGTGTCGGCCCGCTCGACCTTCACGTCGCCATCGAGGCCGAGCACCGCGAGCGCGATGCGCACCTTGCGTCCGAACGGCGAGGCGGGGGAGGAACGCAAAATCATCATTGCGGCACCATGAGCTTCATTTATTCGATGTGTTGACGAGCGGAAGTAGAAAATAAAAGGCCGCTGCAGCGGTGAACGCCGCCGCCTGGCCTAAGACTGCGCCGCGCTCCCACGCGGCGCACTGACGTCATCCTAGCCGGTGATGACGAGATTGACGGCCTTCGGTCCTTTGCCCTTCTTGTCGGGCTCGACGTCGAAGCTGATGCGCTGCCCCTCAACCAGCGACTTCAGCCCGGCGCGTTCAACGGCGGTAATATGAACGAACACATCGCGCCCGCCGTCGTCGGGCTTGATGAAGCCGTAACCGCGCTCGCCGTTGAAGAACTTGACCGTACCACCCATTGCCATTGAAGCGACTCCTTCCCCGCAGTTCCGGCACCCCCCACGGCGCACCGGCTCGGCCAAACATCCACACGGGCAAAGAGCGTGAGTCCCAGAGGTCTCAGTCACTCCGCCGGCCCCCCACAGGAGGCGGAACGTCCAAGCCAAACTGAAGAAGGCTAGACCAATTTTAAACTGTGGAAAAGTGGGAAACCGCCGTCCGGCAAGGTGTTTTCAGATCGCTTCGGCAGTGAGCCAGTCGAGGCGATGAGCGGCGGCCGGAGCTAAAACAGGCGACAGCGCAACGAATAAGGACCGCAAATCGGCTTCGAGCGTGAACGGCGGATTGACCACGATCAGGCCCGACCCGATCAGGCCGGCGTCGGCTCGCGGCCGCCCCAGCATGAACTCGCTGCGCAACGTCCGCGGCACCGCAAGCCGACGCAGCCGCCGCGCCAGAGCATCGGCGGCATCGCGCGCCTTGATCGGATACCAGAGCATGTAGATACCGGTCGGCCACTTGCGATAGGCGGCGGCAAGCGCCGTCGAGAGCCTCATGAAATCGGCCGCATCCTCAAACGGCGGATCGACCAGAATGACGCCGCGCCGCTCTTTCGGCGGCACGTTGGCGTTCAGCGCGGTCCAGCCGTCGATCGTCAGCACCTTGGCGCGGGCGTCACCGCGCAGCGCGGCTTTGAGCGAAGCCGCGGCGCGCGGCTCAAGCTCACACGCGATCAGGCGGTCCTGCCGCCGCAACAGGCTCTGCGCGATCACCGGCGAACCCGGATAGATGCGCAAAACGCCGCCCGGATTGAGCGCCGCGACGGCGTCCCGGTAGGGTGCAAGCAGATCGCGAATCTTGGGCTCCGGCGACGCCTGCCAAACGCGCAGAATGCCCTCGCGCCATTCGCCGCTCCGTGTTGCTTCACCGGCGTGGAGGTCGTAGCGGCCGGCGCCCGCGTGCGTGTCGATGACGCGGAACGCCGCCGGCTTGAGGCGCAAATGGACCAGGATGCGCGCCAGCGCGACGTGCTTGTGGACGTCCGCAAAATTGCCGGCGTGAAAGGCGTGCTGATAATTCATCTGCTGCGGGAAGAAATGTTCACGCTCGCCCGCACGGCGCGCGTTCAGCCGCCGCGCACCGGCGGCATGATCAACTGGTCGCGCCGGCAGCTGCGCCGGGCGATTTCCGTACAATCTTGAAATTGCAAATCCTTGGCGAGGCAGAGCCGCACCTCGGTGAGCCGTTTGTTGTCGCAGCCGACCGCGATGCCGTTTGGCCCGAGCCCCGGATTGGCCTTGATGAAGGCGTCCGTGACGGCGCCCGGCGTCACGTTCAGCGGCTGTTGCAGATCCAGATATTCGGGCGGGATCTTCACCGCCGCACGCGCATTGCGCACGGTCTCGAAGTAGGCTTGCGGCGACAGTCCCGAGCAGGTGCCGTGCTTGTCCCATTCGTTGTAGATGAGCCGCGGTGCCGGCATCAGGTCGAGCATTTCGGAGACGATGCCATGATAAAGCCGCGGCGACGGCACCTGGCAGTATTCCGGAAAGCCCTTCACGTATTGCGGCCACAGGCCATGGACGACAAAGGAATAGGGCCGCGCGCCGCATTGCGCGCCGCCGGAGCGGCCGCCGCGTTCCGCTGCTTCGGCGCAAAACGACGGCGACCATGACAGCGACAGCACATAGAAGTCGAACTGGCCCGGCCGGTCCTGCCGCATATCCTGGGCCGGCGCGAGCGCCGACGTCCCGACCAGCAAGACCGCGGCGAACGCCGCAGCCAATAGAGCCCTGGTCCAGATCATGACGCCTCCCTTAAGCGCTGGGCCATACAGTACGCGACATGCGTCCCTGACCAAGCGTCGAACCTTATAGCGGCGTGAACACATCAAGAACAGATTTCGGCGCGGATTGAGTCCGGACGACGACGGCGGCGCACGGGTTTTTGAGTGATTTTGAATTGGCGATCGCGCTTTGGCGGCGCATTGTGGAACTCGCGAAGAGCGGCGGATTTTTTGATCCGAACTTAAGTCCGCCGCGTTTGAGCGGTTGATTTGAGATGAGTGAGGGTATCATGGCCGTTTATCGCTTGTTCAGAAGCCAGCCTTTCGAACCGGAAGTCATCAGCATCATGAGCGGCGCATTGTCCGACGTTTGCCGCACGCTCGGCGTCAACGATCGCGATCATCGCCGGACCAATGTCGTCGCCAAGAAAGTCATCGAGTACGCGCAACGCGGCGTGCGCGATCACGCCGGCTTGCGCGACCGGGTTTTACAGGCGCTGCGCAATTAGCGGTGGCGCGGCGTTCGCTGAACGCCGCACGCGCCGCAACTCACGTTGGGTCGTTCAAGGCTGCGCCGCGCGGCAGGCGGGATTGTAGGCCCAATTGCGGTCAAGCCCGTCAACGCAGAAATTGACGCCCCAATCCTGGCCGATCATGCCGGTATCTTCGGCGATCGAATAATAGATCGGATGCTTGAGCCCATCGTTGATGACGGCGACGCCGCTGCAATAGCGGCGCGGGATCGACTGCGCCGCCCACGGCAGCACCGCAGTCTCATGGATCTTCTCAATGCCCACGATGCGCAATTGGGAGTTCCAGAAGCCGTATTCCTTGGTGCGGAAATTCGCGATGATGCGATCGAGCGCCGGCGCATAGTCGCATGCCGGCATGACCCGGTCGTAGCGCGGCCCGGACAGCCAGAAATTCTTCTCCAGCCAGCTCGCGGCGCGGGACTGCGAAAATGACAGCACGCTCAACAGCGCCGCCAGCGAAACACTCGCAATCCGGACGAAAATCCTTCGGGCAGACATATTTGGCCCTCTCCCGCTCAGGCCGCCAACCGTGCCGCGCCGAGGCCAACCGGTCAAGGGCGCAAACCCCGACCGAAGGCGTTTGCGCGGCTTCGTGGCAAAGCGGTCACGCCGTCCGATGCAGTCTCCCCCCGCCGGGTTGGGCGTCACGGACAATCGACAGCACATTCGCGTTTATCGCAGCCGCGCCGCGAAGCAGCATTCGCGGCATCATGGTATCATGCTGAAATTGTTTGATTCGTTCGTCGCGTGAGCGGGTGTGAGGCGTTTCGAGCCGCGACCCGGCTGTCACTAACCCCTCGTGTTCGGTACCGCTTTGGTCCGTCGTGTTCGGCGGAGCGCTGTAGCTGTGTGAAGCGTGCTTTCTCTTCATTGGCGTTGTGAGGGCGCCGGATGCAGAGCGATGTGAGCCGGCGAGCGAGGTCTTGCCGGGCGCGTATCAGGAGGTCTGGTCTCGGCGGAGACCAGAGGGCCACGGGGGAGAATGGACCATGGGCGAGGTGCACAGACTCTTAGCCCCCGAGCAGGTGTTCGGGCTTCAGGCAGCCGGTCGCCTGATGATGAAAGCCTTTGCACCCTGGGTGCAGGACTTGGCTTTGTTGGTGGAGAGCGTCGAGGCGGCGCGGCCGCCGGGGGCGTTGCCCGACTGGCAACCGGGCGCGGTGGTGCGAATGCCGTTCTCCAAGAAGCTCTGCGGCGACGGCGAGGCGGTGTGCAGCCAGGCGCTGATGGCGCTTGCCGACGCGGCCATGGTGATCGCCTGCTCGGCCGCCTGGAACGGCTACCGGCCCATGAGCACCATCGATCAGACCACGCATTTTCTGCGGCCGGTGAATTACGACATCGTCGCCGATGCCCGCATCGTGCGCATCGGGCGCAACACCAGTTTCGGCCGCGTCATGGTGCTCGGCGCCGCCGACAAGCGGCCGGTCGGCATGGTGGCCAGCGCCTACGCGATGCTGTGAACGCATCATTGCTGGCCGCGATGCGGCCGTGCGTAGCTTGCGTAGCGCTTTCAATTCCGGTCGCGAACCTCTAAAGTTCGCCAACTCTGGAGCATTGGCGGGAGGTCCGTTGCCATGCGCTGCAAGCCCCTCATCCTGACCGCAATCTGCGCGGCGGTGTCGCTCGGCGCCGGCAGCGCGGTGTGGGCGAATTTCGCCGGTCCCAATATCGGCATCACCGGCAACGACACCGGCGGGATCTTTCCCTATTCGCCGGCCGTCGAGAAGACCTATCGGGAGATCGCGGCAGCGCATTGCGCTCGCTGGCACCGGCTGTCGTACGTCACCAGCGTGCATCGCCAATATGGCGATTACGTCAGCTTCGTCTGCATCGACAAGCCGGGAATGATCCACTGAGGCGTTGCGCGCCTCAGCCCCAATCGCCGATCACCGCCTGAACCACCGCGAGCGCGGCAACCGCCGCCGTGTCGGCGCGCAGGATGCGCGGACCGAGCGCGATGCGCACGACGTTGGGCAACTTGAGTAGCACAGCCCGCTCCGCTTCGGCGAAGCCGCCTTCGGGACCGATCAGCACTGCGATTGGCGCGCGTGGGGCAATCCGTCGGAGCGCGGCAACCGGGTTGGCGATTTCGGCATCCTCATCGCAAAAAACGAGGCAACGCGCGGGGTCGTAGCCCGCAACGAGCGATGTCAAATCAACCGGTCCGGCAATCTCCGGCAGCGAAAGAATCCCGCATTGCTCGGCGGCCTCAATGGCGTTGGCGCGCATGCGCTCGAGATTGACGCGGGCGACCTGGCCGTGGCGGGTGAGCACCGGCTGAAGCCGCGACACGCCCATCTCGACCGCCTTCTGCACCATGTAGTCGAGACGCGCCGATTTAAGCGGCGCAAACAGATAGTGCAGGTCCGCCGGACTGGTCTGTGCGCGCGTCTGCAATTCGGCGCGCAGCGAAGCGGCGCGCTTTTTTGCCTCGAGCATCGTCCGCCACTCGCCGTCTCGGCCGTTGAAGGCAAGAACGCGATCCCCGGTTTTGAGCCGCAGCACGTTTACGAGGTAATGCGCCTGAGCGGCCGCCAGGCTGACCGTCGCGCCTTGGCCAAGCGATGCCTCGACGAAGAGCCTGGGACTGCGAAAATCGTAGTCGGGCATCGGCAAAACTAGGCTATACTGGTGTGGGTCGGCTTCGACGTTCAGGCTTCTACAAGCGTTGGCCCATGGGCACCAGCGTCGCACCCTCACCTTCCGGCACTTTCTGCCCCCTTGTCGCCGAATTCAACGCGCCTTTAATGGGCTCCGTCTATTGGACTTGCCGATTCGGGGCGCAGACGAAGGAACCGAAGGATAGATCGCCATGAGTCGCAGCTTCGCCACGGCGTTGGCGTTGGGTCTGGGGCTTGCCGCCGGCACGCCCCCATCGGGCGCCGCATTCGCGCAATTTCCGCCGGCACCGGCGCCCTCGCAGTGTAATGATTTCGGCAAGCTGCGTCAGACCGCACAGGATCGCGCCACGGCCCTGCGCCAAGCCGGCACCCGAAAAGCCGACCCCAAGGAAATGTGTACGCTCGTCACCCGTTTTTCCGCGGCCGAAACG
>DATJYT010000319.1:0-2158 GCA_035499475.1 Xanthobacteraceae bacterium
GCCCGGTTCGATCAACGCGGAAGCCGAACCAATCCCTCCGGGCGAGCCGCTCACCGGCCCCGTCCCGCTGCCGCATCCGCGGCCCCATGTTCTGGCGATGGCCGACAGCATCATCCCAATGCCGCGGCCGCGGCCGGCGGCAGCCGCCGATGCGGCACCCAGCGCCAGTGAAGAAGTGCCGTTCTGGAAGAAGCTGTTCGGGAACGGCAATGGCAGCAACACCGGCAACGAGAACAATACCGGCAACGGCAACACCAACTAAGCGACGCGCTGAACCCGTCCTCGCCGCCGATCGCGGTCTTTTGGAGAGACCAGCCCGCTATGCCGCGCGGCCTTCCTGGGTCGCCATCGATGTTGCGCATGACGCCGAGAAATTAAGCGCTGCGCCATCAAGCGAGCGGCGTATTTCCAGGGCTGCGGGCGCAAAAGCAGAGCCCGGTGGCAGCGTGAACGCAAAACCGTGACGGCCGCTGCCGAGGCCGGCTTTTTCCAAATCTTCCCGGTAGCGGTTCGCCAGGGCCCGGCCGATGAGTTGCCCGGCAGCAAAGATATCCAGAAGCACCGGCGCTTCGGGATGATCGAGGCTTTGGGCCCAGCCCTCGACATGGTGCGGGCTGACGAGATCGACGTAGCCGCGCAGCGGGCCGATCCCCTGGGCGCTGCGCTTCGTTCGCCGCCCGGCCCGCAACGCGATGCGCCGCCGAACCCCTTCAATCTCATAGCCGTCGCGGCGGCGCGGCGCACAATATTGCGCCGGGCACGCCTGAGCATCGGGGTAGAGGCGCTGGAATTCGTGCGCGTTCTGAAACATGCCGCGGCTGTCGTCGTCGACGAAGCTCTCCGACGGCGCGCCCTCGGCGATGATCACGTCGTGACTGTCGAGCTCGACGTGAAAATATTCGACCTTGTCGAGGCGGCCGGCACGCATGATCGACACGCCATCGACCAGGTCGTTCGCCTCGATCAACACCCCTTCGAGATACATCGCATGACGCGGCGAGACGCAAAGATCGCGGCGCGGGATATTCTCGCCGAGCACACCGGCTTTGATGCGGATCGGCAGCAGATCCGGCCGGCCCATGAGGAAACGGCCGCCGTAACTGCGCCGGCCGATCCACTTGATGGGACGCGCTGCTCCCGATGCCGTCATGACCTTGTCGCCGATCGCCAGGCTCTCGACCGGGCGTTCGCCGCAATCGGTGAGGATCAGCGTGCCGCGGCAATAGCACGCCATCTTGCCCTCGGTGATGTCGGTTCCGGTGCCGGAACTGTCGGCCGTCAAATAGAAGAAATCGCCGGCAAACTTTTGGTGCGGATTGAAGTCGAGCTGGTAGGTGCTGCCGCCCTCCGTCACCGTCAGGACGTTGGTCGCGTAATCCATGTCAACGTGGCTGCCGGCGATGTTTCCGATCGAGGCGAGGTCGATGGTGTCACCGGCGACAAAGCCGTCGATCGTATTGCCCGGCATCGTCGTGCCGTCGATCTTCAGCGTCGGATCGCCGGCAAACGTGATCGCGCCGGAGCCGGCGGCGTCCGGATTGCCCAATTCCAGGGTCCCGGAATCGATGGTGATGCCGCCGCTGAAGGTGTTGTCACCGTCGAGCGCAACGGTTCCGCCGCCGCCGACGATTACGCCGCCGGCCGAGGCGCCGTCGCTGATCGTACCGGCGAACGACGAGACCACCGCGCTTGTCGGGGCGATGGTCAGAATGTGGCCGTTCAGCACGACCGAGGTGCTATTCGATGCGTTGTCCGACAGCGAAGCGACCTTATTGTCGGCGTCGAGCACGAGACCGGCGGTCTGCGAATCCACCGCGCCGCCGACCCGGCCGAGCGTGACCCCGCTCGAATTGGCGATGGCATTGGCGACGCCAAGCGTCAGCGTGCCGGCTTCGACATAGGTCGCGCCGGTATAGGCCTGAACGGCGTCGATGGTGACGTTGCTGTTGGCGGCGTTGTCGTTGGTGCTGTCGTCCTTATCGAGCGATCCCGAGAGCAGCGGTCCGGTGCCCATCTCCCGGCCATCGCTGATGAAGCCGGTGAAGACGCCGCTGTTATCCTGATCGAACACGATGAGGCCGCCGGCATCGGTGATGTTCTCGTTGATGGTCGGCAGATCCGCAGTCGTCACGTCGAGGGTCGAGCCGGTCTCGACGAT
>DATJYT010000320.1:0-5113 GCA_035499475.1 Xanthobacteraceae bacterium
CATTGATCTCGTTTACTATCACGAAAAGTCCGTGGAAGAGGCCGCCGCGATCGTCGGCGTGCCGGCAAACACCGCAAAGACGCGGATGTTCCATGCGCGCAAGCGGATGTCAGAGCTGCTGAAGCAGGCCGGCGTCGACCGCACCTATCAATAGTCGATCAGCGAAAATCACCGCCACGCAGGAGGGAGCTTATCATGTCGAAATCAAGCCTTATCTTTCGTCGCGCCGGAGCAGCGGTGATGCTGTCAGCCGCCTCGCTCTGGGGTGCGCACGCCCAAGCGCAGGCGCTGATCCCCGCGCCGGAGCAGGATAATGGCGCCATCTTCCATGTCGCGCTGCCGCAATCGAGTGCGGCGACGGAGTCCGATGCCACTACGGATGTCGCGACCAGATTCCGCCGCCAGATTGTCAACTATCCAACCGCGGAAGCAGCCGGCACAATCATCGTCGATACTCCGAATACGTACCTCTATTTCGTGCTCGGCGGCGGCAAGGCGATCCGCTACGGCATCGGCGTGGGCCGCGAGGGCTTTACCTGGTCCGGCGTAAAGACCATCGAGCGCAAATCCGAATGGCCGGATTGGCTGCCGCCGGCAGATATGCTGGCCCGGCAGCCGTATCTGCCGCGCTTCATGGCTGGCGGCCCCGGCAACCCGCTGGGCGCGCGCGCGATGTATCTCGGCGGCACTGTCTACCGCATTCACGGCACCAGCGAACCGTCGACGATCGGGCATCATGTATCGAGCGGCTGTATCCGCATGGTGAACGATGACGTGATCGATCTTTACGAGCGCGCGCATGTCGGCACCAAGGTGGTGGTGCTGCCAATGCACCGCCAGGACATCGCGACGACCAGCCATCCGGCCGAGGCGCACGCTCGGCTCCATGTGTCGAGTCTTTATTGATCGCGTCGGGAACGCTGACAACCGATTGTTTGGAGAGTGTCGATGCGTGTTCAGTACGCAGATGAATTGAGGAGCGCAGCGGCGGCCGTTGCCGCGTGTTGCCTGATCGCTGCAGGCTTTGCTTCGGTGACAGGGACCGGTGCGTCCGGCCACGCGCCTGCCCCTGGAATATCGGTCAATCGCGCCCTTAAGGGTGATCGGCTTGGCGCCGCGACCGCGGAGCAGGGCCAAAAGCAGTCGCCGACGGCCGGAACGTTTCAGGTGTTGCCGGAGCGCACGCCGGTGGGTTGTGATCGCGCCTTCAGCCCGATCGCCGATCCGGCGCAAGCAAAAATCTACAAGCGGTGCATGGTCTGATCCATCCGAAGCCGCTGCCAAGCTGCGACGGGCGCAATGCTTCAATGAAGATCCGTCATCTCACGCCATTGACCGCGACCAAACGCGCGGCAGGCTTGGCGCCGGATTTCAAAGTCGGCAATGGCCGCCCCGGATTGGGCCCATAAAGGCCCCGCTTGTCGGGCATGGCCTTAAAGCTGTCTGCCAATCCGACCACGGTTTCGGCAGCGCCGAGGACAAGGTAGCCATCGCTCGCGGTGACGCGCGACAAACGGCCGAGCACTTCGATTTTGGTCTCTTGATCGAAATAGATGAGCACGTTGCGGCAGAAGATCAGGTCGAAGGTCCCGAGCTGCGAGAAATCCGAGAGCAAATTGAACTGCCGAAACTTGACCATCGCGCGCAGGTCCGGTGCGATCTGCCACAACTCGCCGACCTGCGTGAAATACCTGATGAGAAGCTGAATCGGCAGCCCGCGCTGCACTTCGAACTGGCTGTAAATCCCCTGCTGCGCCTTTTCGAGCACTTCCCCGGAGAGATCGGTGGCGAGGAGCTCGACGCGCCAGCCGGCAAGCTCCTTCGACATCTCCTTGAGGCACATGGCAAGTGAATACGGCTCCTGGCCAGTGGACGCCGCCGCGCACCAGATGCGGATAATGCGTGAACTGCGCCGCGCCGCGAGCAACGCCGGCATGATGGTCGCGCGGAAATGATCGAACGGGATTTTGTCGCGAAAGAAGAACGACTCGTTGGTCGTCATCGCTTCAACAACCGCCGTCATAAGCGCGTCGGCGTGGCCGCGCATCAGCGCGAGCACGAGGTCGCCGAGATTGGCAAGACCGGCCTTGCGCGCGACCGGCAGCAAACGGCTTTCGACCAGATATTGCTTGTCGGCCGAAAGCACCAAGCCGGAACGCTCCTTGAGACATTTGCGCAGATAGTCGTAATCATGGGGCGTCATGCGCGGGCCCCCAGGAACAGGCGAAGAATGCGCGGCGCGATTTCGTCGAGCGGCAATACCGCCGAGCACAGGCCCGCTTGTGCAACCGAGCGCGGCATGCCCCACACCACGCTGGTGGCTTCATCCTGCGCCATTACGCTGCCGCTCGCGGCGACGATTTCGGCCGCGCCTGCGGTGCCGTCGCATCCCATGCCGGTGAGAACGACGGCCAAGGTGGCGGGCCCCCAGACCGGGGCCGCCGAAGCAAACAAGGGGTCGACCGCGGGCCGGCAATAATTGATTGGAGGATCGTCACCCAGCGCGATCTTGATGCCGTCGGCACCGCGCACCACGCGCATGTGACGACCGCCCGGCGCCACATAAATGCCGCCTGCGAGGACCGGCTCGTCGTGCTCAGCTTCATGAGCGCCGCGGCCAGCGACACGTGACAGCGTTTCCGCCAGCACCGTGGTGAACGTCGCCGGCATGTGCTGGGTTATCAGGACCGGCGCTCGGTCGATGGCCGCCGGCAGCTTTTCAATCAGCTTGGTGAGCGCTTGTGGACCGCCGGTCGATGATCCGATCAGCAAGACTCGTGGCGGGACACTCGAAAATGGCCGTAAGTGCAGCTGCCCGGTTTCGCCGAAGCTCCGTAGACGCTGGCGAGGCGACAGCGCCCCGATCGCATGTGCCGCAACCGGCGCCGAGGGCCGATGCGAGGTGCGGCGACGACGGCCCAGATGGCGAATCTTCTCGATCAAGTCGTGCCGGAAAGCGATCGCATCCGTACCGCTCGGAGTGCTCTCCGGCTTCGGAATGTAATCTGCCGCGCCGAGCGAGAGCGCACGCAACGTGACTTCGGCACCGCGTCGGGTCAACGCCGAGGCCATGATGACGACCAAGTCGCGCTTTTTCCTCAAAAGAAGAGGCAACGCCGAGATGCCGTCAAGCCCGGGCATTTCGATGTCGAGCAGGACCACGTCCGGATCGGCGCGATCGAGTTGATCGACCGCTTCGCGGCCGTCCCGCAGTGAGGCCGCAACCGTCATATCTGGCTCGGAATCAACCCAATGCGTTAACAGGCTGCGGGCGACGACTGCGTCGTCAACCACCATCACCCGGATCGGACCTTCGGCGACGGCAGCATTGGATGCAGCTGCCAGGACGGTACTCATGAAACTTGAACTCTGTACTCGACGTTCCAATTGCTTGACCGCCGCAGCGGCCGTTCGAAGCCTGATCCGGAAAAGTGGAACTTGTCTTCCGAGAAGACCTTGCTCCACTGGAGAATCCAGGCCACGACCTCATTCAATCCAGCCGGATCGTAGTCTAGATCAGTCCAACTTCCTGGAATTTCGCCTCAACGATCTCCTTGTCGAACGGCTTCATGATGTATTCGTTGGCGCCGGCATGAAGCGCACGGGCAATGTGAGCCACGTCATTTTCCGTGGTGCAGAACACCACCTTGGGCCGGTCCCCGCCGGGCAAGCGACGCAGCACGCGCAGGAAATCGTAGCCGTCCATTTTCGGCATGTTCCAATCGAGCAAAATCGCATCCGGCAATTGCGCCCGGCAGGATTCAATGGCTTCCTCGCCGTTCTCGGCTTCGATGATCGCGAAATCGAGACCTTCGAGAATACGCCGCGCCACCTTTCGAATGACGCTCGAGTCGTCAACGACCAAGCACGTCTTCATAACGTCCTCACTCCACCCTTCGCGGGCGAACCCGCTGTGTTGTCACGTCCGATATCGAGGCGGTCATGCGGCGGCCGCCTCCGAGCCAAGATCGAGCACACGCTCGATGTCCAGAACCACAAGGAGCGTTTCGTCGAGCCGGAAGACGCCGGCGGAAACGCGAGCAAGATTGCGGTCGAGGTTGATGGGGTTCGCTTCGCGTTCGCCGTTCGGCAGCTTCAGCACTTCGCCGACGGCATCGACCAGAAGGCCGAACGATTCGTTGCGAAACTCGATGCCGATCGCCATCGACGCGGACTGCGCTTCCGGCGCGCCGAGACCGAGACGGCAACGCAAGTCGATCGCCGTGACAATGCGGCCGCGCAGATTGAGCACACCCGCGATCTGCGCACCCGCGAGCGGCACGCGCGTGATGTGAGAGGGTCTGAACACGTCCTGCACGCGCTCGATCGGCAGACCGAACAACTGACCGGCCGTCACGAAAGTGACGAAATCGCTGAGCTCGTTGGTATCGTTCATCGCGTTCATGCCGCCCGATCGAGATCGGCGCTCTGCTCCTTGATTGCGGCGATCAGTCCGGCCCTGTCGAATTTCGCCACGAAATCGTCAAAGCCGAGCGCGCGCCCGCGTTCGATGGCTTCGGTCGAGATCATGGCAGACAGTCCGATGATCGGAATCGCCGCGGTGCGCGAACCGCTGCGCAGGGCTTCGGCGAGCGCAAAGCCGTCCATCTCCGGCATCTCGATGTCGGTCACGACGAGGTCGAACCCCTTGCCGGACTTGAGTGCCGCAAGCGCTTCCGCGGCAGACGCCGCCGCAACGACATGATAACCCGCGGTCTTAATCAACGGCGCGAGCATGTCGCGGAAGAACGCGGAATCGTCAACCAGCAGGACCGAACGCTTTTGCGTTTTCGCCGATAGATCTCGACGGCGGAACCAGTCTTCAAAGGCGAGCGGCAGGAAATGGCCGACATCCACGATCTCGGTCGTCGCTCCCTTGACCACCGCATAGCCGATCACGCCCGGACGCTCGCTCGCCACCTCGATGTCGAGCCGCTCCTCGACGATGTCGATGATCTCATCGACTACGAGGCCCATAGAGCGGCCATGATCGGAGAAGACGAGGATCGGTTGTGCGCCCTCTTTCTTCAGTCCGGTATCGCTACTGACCCGCAGCAACGGCATGAGCTGGTCTCGGTATTGCACGAGATAACGGCCGTCGGACACCTCGATC